>JBEGJD010000512.1:0-4250 GCA_041184765.1 Verrucomicrobiota bacterium
CGCCAACTTCGAGGTCAACCGCGGCGACTTTGGGATCAATCCGGGCCAGAATACCGACAAGGTGGCCGAGAACATCCAACTCTCGCTCAGCATCGCCGGCGCCGCGCCCAAAGCGTGAGCAGAGGGTAGTTCAGCGCGCTTCCCGAACCCGGCGGTTCATCGCCGGGTTTTTTATTTACCGGGATACGCCGGTCGCCCGAGCGAACGCCCCGCTCTCATTCAGGCCGGCAACCCATCCACGGGCCTTCGTGACTCGCGGAGTCAGCGAACCTCCGGACGGGCGCCACCCCGCCCTTTGTCACCTATTATGTTACAAACTCGGGGAGCGCGGTGCGGGGTCGTCTCACCACAATCCGGGGATTAGGAATCTGCGGCCCTGGCGATAAGTCGCGTAGTCTGGAAACTGCACGAGTAGTCCGCGCTCCTCTCGCCGCGCCTTCGCTATCAGCACGACAGCGAGCAAGGCCCAGGCCACGAAGCGCCACGGCTGAGGCCCGGCCACGCAGGCACCGAGTCCGATCACCAGCGAGCCGAGGTACATCGGATGCCGCACCCAACGGTAAGGCCCGTCCGTCACCAAGTGCGCGCCCGTCCGCGGCTCGGGGCGGATGTTGAAGTTCCCCCAGCGGTTGAAAAGCACGGTCCAGCCCACCCAGGCGATTCCGACAAATGCGATCCCTAATCCCGTCCGCAGGGCCCCTGGCCGCCCCGCGGGGAAAAGCACCGCCCCGATCGCGAGAAACTGCAGGCCGACGAGAAGACGCGCCATGTCGACGGCGTTCAGCCCTGTTTCTTCTTTCCCTTCGCGGCCGCTGGTCGATAGGTCGCGCCGTTGTCGGGTGGCATCGCGCGATGCCATTCGAGCACGACCGCTTTCAACCGCGCCGTTTCCTCCGGGTGTCGAGCGGCCAAGTCGCGCGTCTCCCCCGGATCAGCGTCCAAATCGTACAACTCCGCGCCGGAACCGTCGTACTCGCACATGAGTTTCCAGCGGCCATGACGCACCGCCAGATCCGGCAGGTTGGCCACGCCGGAGAAGGAACCGCGGTCCGGCGGTCGTCGGAAGAACAACGGGGCGCGGCGGGATTCGTCGGATTTTCCCGTGAGCGCACCGGGTAGCGCTTCTCCGTCGAACGCGGCATCCGCGGGCGGTCGCACCCCTGCGATCGCCAGCAGCGACGGCGCGAGGTCGATTGCCGCTAGCACCGAGGAGCGGTTCCACGACCCGGCGCGTTCCCGCGGGATCAGCCCGGACCCCCAGACCACGAGCGGTGAACGGATGCCTCCCTCGTAGAGCATCGCCTTGCTGCCGCGAAAGGGCCCCGCCGAACCCGCACCGTCCTCCGGACCGTTGTCGGAACAGACCAGCACGAGCGTGTTGTCGCGCAACGCCGGCGAGCGCCGGATCTCGTCGAAGAGCACGCCGAGTTGCGCGTCCATCCGCTCCAGCACCGCATGGTAGAGCGTGCGTTTCGCCCCGTCGCCCCGTCGCGCGGCGGGTGGGAAGAACGGCGAATGAACGTCGTCGGGCCATAGATTCACGTAGAACGGCTTTCCCGCCGCGTTGGCCTTCCGGATGAATCCTAGCGCGGCGTCGACAAAACGCGTGGTGACCCCGTCGCGATCCGCCCACGCGATCTCTCCGCGGCCAAGTATGTCGGACCCCAGCGCGTGGCGCCTTGGTGGCGAACCATCGCGAGCGTCGAGCAGCGGCAGAACGCGCGGCCCCAGTCCCTCGAAGTTCGTGAGTGAGGCGTCGAAGCCGTACTCGGTGATGAGCGGCGCGTCACCGACGTCGCGCTGGCCGCCGAGGTGCCATTTGCCGAAATGCCCGGTGGCGTAGCCGGCGTCATGCAGCATTCGCGCGAGCATGGGCGCGCGGGGGTCGAGCCATTGCGCGACGCCGCGGGCGTCGTTGTCGGCCCGGTTGTTGAGGTACGAGTTGATGCGCCACCGCTGCGGGTACTGGCCCGTGGAGATGCCGGCCCGCGACGGGGAACAGATCGGCGAGGCGACGTAGAACTGGCTGAAGCGGAGGCCCTCGGCCGCGAGACGGTCGATGTTGGGCGTGCGCGCCGCGGTATTCCCGAAGCACGAGAAGTCTCCCCACCCCATGTCATCGATGAACACCAACACGATGTTCGGCGGTGGACGCTCAGGAGCCGCCCCGCGGGCCATGACCGTGAACGCCATCGCGGCAAAGCAGAGCGGAAGGAGCTTACCGCGGAAAAACGCGCTCACTTTGCACCACCCTTCTTCTTTGTCGCCGTGCCGCCCCCGCGATGATCGGCCCGGCCTTCGAGTGGCCAATTGCGGTCGGCCACCCGTGCCGTACGCAGGACCTCCTCCGCCCGCGCCACGAGGTCGGGACGTACGGACGCGAGGTTGCGCGCCTCGCCCGGATCGGCGGCGAGATCGTAAACCTCAATCGGCTGGTCGATGCCGTTACGCACCGCCTTCCAATCTCCCCAGCGCGCGGCCTGAATGGGCTTTTGCTCATGGAGTTCCCAGTAGAAGTAATCGCGCGCCGGCGCCGGACCGCCGCGCAGGTAGCCGGTCAAGGATTTTCCGTCGGGCTTGAATCCCGCCGGGAGGGACGCTCCAGCCAACTCCACCGCGGTTGGTAGAAAATCCCAGAACGCCCACGGTCCGTCGGCGACGCGTCCCGCCGGAATCACACCCGGCCAGCGGGCGATCGAGGCCTGCCGCAGCGCGCCTTCGTACAGGCCGCGTTTGTAACCGCGCAAACCGTTGCCCGCCTGGTTGAACAGCCGGCCGAACTCCGACTCGGGATCAAACGACGAGCCGTTGTCCCCCGAGGTCATCACCAGCGTGCGTCCGTCGACGCCCATCTCCGCGAGCAGGTCGAGCAACTGACCGATGTCGCGATCGAGTCGCGTCACCATTGCGGCATACGCTTTCTGCTGCGCGGTCCACGGGCGGTCCCGGTATTCGCCGACGTCGTTGATCTCAAAGCGGCCGTGCGGAAGGGTGATCGCGTAGAAAAGGAAGAACGGCCGGTCGCGCTGCGCGCGCACCCAGTCGAGCACCTCGCGTTGGATCAGATCCTGCGCGTAGATCGGTCCGACCCCCACCCCGTCATTGCCCGGCAACTCGATGCGCCGGTCGTCGCGATAAAGAAACGTCGGGAAGTAGGAATGAGCGTGGCGCTGGCAATTGTAGCCGAAAAAGCGGTCGAAGCCTTTGCGGAGAGGACTGCCGGTGGTTTCGAACATCCCCATGCCCCACTTGCCCATCGCGGCCGTCGCGTAGCCGGCGGACTTCAGCACCTGCGCCACGGTGACGGTCGATTCCGGCAACGGCAACTGGCCCTCCGGCTGTACCTCCCAATTGCCGCGCACCGGGGAATGGCCCGTGTGTAACCCCGTGATCAGCGACGCGCGCGACGGCGCGCAGACGCTCGTGCCGCAGTAGGCTTGGGTGAAACGGGTGCCCTCGCGCGCCATGCGATCGAGCCGTGGCGTACGGATCAGCTTCTGGCCGTACGCGCCGAGGTCACCCTGCGCGAGATCGTCGCTCAGGATGTAGATGATGTTCGGACGCGCGGGCGGCTCGCCGGCGAACACGGACGACAGGACGGCCAAGAGAAGAAGCGGAATGATTTTACACATGGTCGGGGAACGCGAAAGCCGTACGCCCGCGTCTTCGGCCGGACAACGCACAAGTTTTCGCGGCACCCGACGAAGCCCACGAGGCGGGCCTTGCGTCGGCGCGAGGCGGCTCGCACGGTCGACTTGCCCCGCATGCGTTTCGAACACTTCGCCCTGAACGTGCCCGACGCCGCAGCCCACGCTGCGTGGTACGTGAGCCATCTCGGTTTCCGTGTGGCGCGCCGCCTCGAGGCCGCGCCGTTCACGCACTTCCTGGCCGACGACAGCGGCCGCGTGGTGATGGAGCTGTACACGACCCCCGCGGCGCCAGGGCCCGATTCCGCGCGCACCCACCCGGTGGTTTTCCACGTGGCGTTTGTGGCCGCCGCCGCCCGCGCCGAACGCGCGCGGCTCGAGGCGGCCGGGGCGACGCTGTTCAAGGAGGACCCGCAACCGGACGGCTCTCTGCTCATCATGCTGCGCGACCCGTGGGGTGTGGCCCTGCAGCTTTGCCAGCGCACGCAGCCATTCGGGAAATTCTGAAGCCCCGACGCACCCTTACGCCAACGCGAACGTCCCTTCCTCCACCTTTACCCCATGAGAAGAATCACCGTCCTCCTCGCCTTGCTCCTCGGTCTC
>JBEGJD010000513.1:0-8389 GCA_041184765.1 Verrucomicrobiota bacterium
GCCTTGGCTGACGCGGCCGCCGGGGCGGCCTTGGGTTCCGGAGCGACGACGGTCTCGCCGGGCTTGCCGATCGCGCAGAGCGGTGCGCCGAGGGCGACCTTGGAGCCTCCGGGAGCGAAAATCTTGAGCAGCGTGCCGTCGAAGAAGCACTCCAGCTCCATCGTGGCCTTGTCCGTCTCGACCTCGGCGAGCATGTCGCCGGCCTTCACGACGTCGCCCTCTTTCTTCAGCCACTTGGCCAGCGTGCCCACCGTCATGGTGTCGCTGAGTTTCGGCATGTCGATGATGTTGGCCATGGTCGGGAGCGGATGAAGGTTGGCGGCGGCGCGTGGGGATATCAGGCGAGGGCGGCGAGCGCGCCCTTGAGGACGCGGGCCGGGTTCGGGAGTTGTTCGACCTCAACCGGCGGGCTGTAGATGGCGGGCGCGTCGACGGTGGTAACGCGGTGGATCGGGCCGTCGAGCTCGTCGAACGCCTCGCGCTGGATCATGTAGGCGAGCTGGGAGCCGACCGAGGCGAAGGGCTTCTGCTCCTCGACGATGAGGACGCGGTGGGTGCGCGCGACGGACGCGAGCACGGTGTCGATGTCGAGCGGGCGGATCGTGCGGAGATCGACGACCTCGGCCGAGATGTTGTGCTCCTGCTGGAGACGCTCGGCGGCGGCGAGCGAATGGAGCACGCTGCGGCCGTAGGTGACAATGGTGAGGTCTTTGCCGGCGCGCTTGATGTCGGCGGAGCCGAGCGGGATGAGTACCTCGCCTTCGGGTACCTCGCCCTTTTCGCCGTAAAGCATGGTGTTCTCGAGGAAGAACACCGGGTCGTTGTCGCGGATCGAGGCCTTGAGAAGACCTTTGGCGTCAAATGGCGTGGAGGGCACGACGACCTTCACGCCCGGGTGGTTGGCGAGGACGTTCTCCGGCGTGTGCGAATGGGTGGCGCCGACGTTGGTGCCGCCGTTGGCGGGGCCGCGGATCACGATCGGGCAATTGATCTGACCGCCGCTCATGTAGCGGACGTTCGCGGCGTTGTTGAGGATCTGGTCGAAAGCGACCGAGTAAAAGGACCAGAACATCAGCTCCATCACGGGGCGCACGCCGAGCATGGAGGCGCCGATGCCCATGCCGATGAACCCGGCCTCGCTGATGGGGGTGTCCACGACACGCTCGGGGCCGAACTTGGCGAGGAGACCCTCGGTGACCTTGTAGGCGCCGTTGAACTGGCCGACCTCCTCACCCATGACGACCACGTTCGGGTCACGGGCGAGTTCCTCGGCAAGGGCGTGGCGGACGGCTTCGCGGTAAGTGATGACAGGCATGTGGCGGGATCCGGGAGCGGCGAAATTGAAGGTGGGTACCGGCTCAGTCGAAGAAGAGCCGGCCGCGCGAGGCGCGCTCGGAAGGGTTATCGGACTCCCAATAGACATCCTTCTGGATGTCGTCCGGAGTGGGGAAGGGACTGGCCTCGGAGAAGTCCGCAGCCAGGTCGGCCTCGGCACGAGCCTCGGTGTCCATCGCGTCGATGCCGGCCTGGTCGATGACCTTCTCGGCGACCAGGCGGTCCTGGAAGAGCTGGATCGGGTCCTTCGTCCGGCGATACTCCTCGATCTCGGTCTTGCTACGATAGGTGTTGTCGGGGTCGGCGACGGAGTGGCCGCGATAGCGGTACGTATCGATTTCGACGGTGCTCGGTCGATGGGTGTCGCGGGCGAGGGTAAGGAACTTGTCCATCATCGCGCGCACCTCGTAAACGTCGTGGCCGCCGCACTGGCCCCATTGCATGTCGTAGCCCGCGGCCCGCTGGGCGAGTTCGCCGGCGGAGGAGCGCGCCTGGCTGGTGCCCATCGAGTAACCGTTGTTCTCGATCACGAAGACGACGGGAAGGTTCCAGAGGGAAGCGAGGTTGTAGGCCTCGTGCACGGCGCCCTGGTTGACAGCGCCGTCGCCCATGAACGCCATCGCCGCCCCCTTGATGCCTTTGAACTTGAGGGCGTAGGCGAGTCCGACGCCGAGCGGGATCTGTCCTCCGACAATGCCGTGACCGCCCCAGAAGTTTCGCGACGGATCGAAGTAATGCATCGAGCCGCCCTTGCCCTTGGAGCAGCCGGTGGCCTTGCCGTAGAGCTCGGCCATCAGAGGCTTGGTGTCCATGCCCACGGCGATGGCGTGACCATGGTCGCGGTAGGCTGTGATCACGTGGTCGTTCTTGCCCATCAATGAGCAGCAGCCGACGGCAACCGCTTCCTGGCCGATGTAGAGGTGCAGGAAACCGCCGATCTTCTTGGCCTGATAGGCGCGGAGACTGCGCTCCTCGAAGCGACGGATGCGCACCATCTTGCGCAGCAGTTCGATCTTCTCGTCCTTCGTCAGCCGCGCGTTGACGGGCGCCTTGGCGTGGTCCGGCGCGCACTCGCGGTTGGACGTGCGGACGGGTTCCTGAGTGGTCGATTTCTTGGTCACGGAAAGTCGGGAGGAGTCTTAAAGGGCCCGAGATTTCTTCCGCCCGAGGGGAAATCAAGCGTGGATTCCTCTCCGGCCGCGACTTACGGCGGTGGAGCGCTTTCGATCCGGCGCGGGTCCGACGCCTCCGGGGCATCACTCAGGCTCCGGATCGCGACGGGAGGGAGCAGGTGCGGTGATTTATCGTGAGCAAGAAGGCGGCAGGCCAAAATTCCGCCGGCCTTTAACACGGAGCACGAAGGCAGAGGGCAGCCGACTTCGTGCCTTGGCCCACGTCCTCGGTCTTTGTGCCGTTCGATCCTCTTCGCGGCGATGCAGCGTTTGGCGGCGCGCAGAGGGCTCTTCGTCCGCGAGTTGGAGCAAGCTCAGGAACTGCCCCCGGCCAGCGCCTGTTCGACCTCGACGACGATTGGTTTTCCTGGCGCGCAGTCTGCCTTCAACGCGACGAAACCGTCGCGGTAGCGGTCGTAGATCGGCCAGAGCGCGTTGCGGTCCGTCTCGGGGATCGGCAGCGCATCGATCGCGGCACGGGAGAAAAAACCGAACTTTCCCTCGCTGATGGCGGGCGGGAGCGTGGGGAGCGGGACCTTGCAGCGGAAGAGAAACATCAGCCAATGGGCCTGTCCTTCGTACGCTTTTTCCGCGATCATCGCGAAAAGATGCAGGTCGGGTGCGCCGACCCGTAGCCCCGTCTCCTCAAAGGTCTCGCGTGCGGCGCATTCGAACGGGGATTCGCCGGTGGCGGTCTCGAGTTTGCCTCCGATCGGACTCCAGACCCCGAGATTCGGCGGTTTGGCGCGTAGCAGGAGGAGCTGTTCGCCGGCCGGATTTTCGAGAAAAACGAGCACGGCCAGCTTGTAGGGTATTTTTTCCATCGGTCGGATTGCAGACCGACGTGCCCGTGCGTGCACGGCAAGTCCGCGTTTGCCGCGCGTTTGACTTCGCCCGCGCCGGCGCGTCCTTCCCTCTGCTTCCCCAGATGAAGACCCCGTTCCGTACATTGTCCGTCGGCGCCTTGCTGGCTGCCCTGCTACTGTCATCGGGCGTTTCCGCCGCACCCGCCGCCCCGGGCGCGCCGGTGGAGGTTTCGGCGGTGAAATTTTCCAACGTGCGCGCTCCCAGCGGATCGCCCGGTAATTGGTACGAGGCGGCTGTCGCGCTGAATGTGCGGCCCGCGCACGGCGCGCCGGCCCAGATGGTCTCGCGGGTGAAGGTCACCCTTATTCTGGCTTTTGATCTTCCCGGCACCTTGGGCGGAGAACGGCGGATCGAGCATTACCGCGCCGACGCGGAATGTGTCGCCCTCGAGCCGGGGCGCGCGGACGTGCGGTTTTACCTTCCTTCGGAAATCGTGAAACGCGACCAGCTCCACGGGGATCCGCGGCAATGGGGAGTTGAGATCATGGTCGATGGCCGGCCGGTGCCCGCCGTGCGCTCCGCTTACTCGGGAAACCTGCTCTCAGCAGACGCCCGCAAGGCTTTCCAAAAGCGAATCGCCACGGCCGCCACCGCGAATGACGGCATCCTGCTGCCCCAGTACCTTTCGCCGTTCGTCGCCGAATACCCGCGCGCCACCCCGTCGTTTGTGCGGCGGGATTCCCGGTGAACGGGCTTATTTTCCGCAGGCTTCGATGCCCGCGTAATCGCTTCCGCGTAACCATAATACACTTGCCGCGTCTCGCCCTTTCACCGTCGCTTTTTCCTTTGATCCACCCATGCGAGCCCCCCGCGTTCTAGCAGTCGACATCGGTGCCGGCCATGTGGCCTGCGGTGTCTTCGGGGTGGGTGCCTCCGGGCGGCTCGTCCTGCAGCAATTCGCCCTCGAGCCGCATTCCTCCGATCCCGCGCACGAGGCCCGCTGGTCGACGGAGATCGCCCAGTCACTCGGGGCGATCGTGGCCCGTCGGCGCTTGTCCGGCAGCGCCGCGATCACCGTTCCCGGGCACCTCGCGCTCACCAAGTTCATCAAGACGCCCTCCCTCGCGAAGGAGAAGCGGATGAAGATCATCTCCTTCGAGGCGACGGAGAATATCCCGTATCCGCTGGAGGAGGTGGTTTGGGATCACCATGTGGTGGCCGACGACGGCTTCGACCTCGAGGTCATGCTGACGGCGGTAAAATTCGACGCCATGCAGGCGCTCTGCACGGCGGCGGACGCGGCGGGATTCCCGCCCGAGCGCGCCACGCCCTCGGGGTTGGCGCTGCTGCACGCGTTCCGCTACAACTACCCGAAGGTGGTGGAGCCCGTCATCGTCGCCAACGTCGGCGCCCGTTCCACCAATCTCCTCTTCATCGAGGGGGACCGGTTCTACATCCGCACGCTCGCGCTCGCGGGCAACGCGGTCACGCAGTCGATCGCCGAGGAACTCCGCATCGACTTCGTCTCCGCCGAAACGCTCAAGATCCAGGTTCTCTCCGGGCAAAGCGATCTGCCGGCGGGCTCTCCGTCGCGCGCCGCGGTGCACAAGGCCGCGGCGGCCTTCTGCACCCGGCTCCAGGTGGAGATCACGCGTTCCGCGGTCAACCACCGCCGCCACACGGGTGGCGGCGCGGCGGTGACGCTTTACCTCACCGGCGGCGGCTCGTTGATCGAGGAGCTTCCCGGCGTGCTCTCGGAAAAGCTCCGGCTTCCCGTCGAGCGTTACGAGACCTTCAAGGCGGTGGACGTGGCGGCCGACGCCCGCGCCGCCGGCGCCGAGTCGTCGGCGCATGTGCTCGCTGATCTCGTCGGCATGGCCACGCGGCTTGTGGTCCCGCAGGAGGGCGAAGCCAGCCTCCTGCCGCCGGCCCTCACCGAGGCGATCGCTTTCCGGAAACGCCAGCCCGTGCTGCTCGCGGCGGCCGCGATCGCGGTGCTCTCCCTCGCGCCGCCGGTCTATTACGTGCACTCCATCGCGGCTTCGCGGCAGGAAATGGTCTCTCGGTATGAGGACCAGCTGATGCCGCTGCGCTCGATCCAGAACCGAAACGCCCGTAACCTGGAGCAGATCGCCGACGTTACTCGCCAGATCGCGGCGCTGCGCGGCGCCGTCGAGACCAAGTCCAACTGGGTCAATTTCTTCGCCGACCTCCAGACGCGTCTGGCGAAGATCGAGGACGTCTGGCTCGACCGCCTCCAGGTTACGCGTCCGCCTCTGCCCGAGCCGGGTAGTCCGGATGCCCCGCCGCCGGAGCCGCCCCCGGGAGACGCCCAGGCCGCCGGCAGTGTCGCCGCGCCGCCCGTTCCAAAAGGACCGCCGGTCCGCCTTACGCTCAGCGGCAGGTTGCTCGACGTGCGCAATCCCCAGTCGAAGGTCAGTCCGGAGTCGCTCCAACGCGTGAAGGAGCTGCTGGCGAGTTTCACCGGCTCCCGGTTCATCAAGGCGGTCGAGAACGAGCGCTTCGATACCAACCAGAACGGGCTGCTCTACTTTGACTTCACGCTCGTGATTAACCCGGACCAGACCCTCTGAGCCGCCGCCCGACCCCATGACCTGGTTCCGCAAGTATCCGCTTTTCGCCACGGGGCTCGTGGTCTGCGCGCTCGTGGCGCTCGGCGAGCTGGCTTTTCTCTACGAACGTTACTCCGCGTCACGCGACGCCGCGGTGCGGCTGCGCCAGCGCCGGGATGAACTGGCCGCCACGGAGCAACTCGCGCCTCCGCCGACCCGCGCGGTCGCCACGGCGATCGAGGGCGATCTTGCCAAGGCCCAGGCGGCGCTGGCCGCCATGCAGGGTGAGTTGAAGGGTCGCGGGCCCGCCGGCGAAAAGATCCGCGCGGCCAAGGTGCCCGCGGCGCGCACCGATTCCTTCTTCGACCTCGCGACTTACATGGAGCGCATGCGCGAGCTCGCGGAGAAGAACGGCGTGGAGGTGCGGGCCGAGGCCGCCAAGTTCGGCTTCGCCCAGTACGCCAACGAGGGGCCGGAGACCGATCGCATCGAGGCGGTCTTCCGCCAGCGGCAGATCGCCGAGCACCTCTTGGAAGCTTTGCTCACCGCCAAGCCGCGCACACTGGCTTCGGTCAAACGCGAGCGCCCCCTCACCAAGGCTGAGCGCGAGGCGCGGGCCGCCGCCGAGGCCGCCGGCACGCCGCCGGCCGAGGTAACCGTCGGCTCCGTTGACTCGCCCGATTTCTTTGTGATCGATCCCCGCGTCACCGCGCGCGTCAAGGGCCACATCGACACCGCTCCTTTCCGCCTCGTTTTCACGGGGCAGACGGCGGCGCTGAGGAATTTCATCACGCGCCTCGCGGAGTTCGACCTTCCCGTCCTGGTGCGGGAGGTCGAGGTGGAGCCGGTGGGAGGCGAGGAGGCCGCGGCGTTTCTCGCCGAGTCAGCCAAGCCTGCCGGGACGGATGCTTCCGGAGGCGCCAAGGCGCCCGCCTCCAAGGCCGCGCCCAAGTCGGCCGCCCCGCGTCAGGCGGTCGCGGCCCCGATCGTGCCCAAATCCCTTTCGCGCTTCACGGTGACGGTGGAGTTGCTCGAACTGGTTCCGCCCGCGGCCGCCGCCGGCGACGCCCCGGCCGCGACGCCTTCCTCATGATCCTCCCGAGCGCAAACCGTCGCGCCGCGGCGCACACCTCCTGATCATGGCCGCCATCCCGCGCGAAAAAATCCAGCTTGGCGCCGCCGCCTGCCTGCTGCTCGCCTCCGCCGGCGCCTTCGGCTACCTCGCCCTGCGTCATCAGTCGGATCCGCGCGAGGAGATGCGCCCGGCACAGCTTTCCGGAGCCGCCTATCAGGCGCTGGCCGCCGAGGCGCCTCGGGTCAGCACGGAGACGTGGTCCGCTCCGGCCCAGCAGTCCCGCGGTCGCGAGTGGGTGTACGACACCTTCACGCCGCCCGAGATATTCTATAATTCCCGTTCCCGGCAATTCACGGTGCGTCCTCCTTCGAGCCTTGTCGACGAGGACGCTTCCGAGGCGTTTGGCGTCGAGCTGGTCGCGGTGCGGCCCGAGCCGTTCCGGATGCAATTGACCGGTTACGTCGGCGGGGAAGGGGAGTGGCGCGGGGTCTTTCAAAACGTGGTATCCGGCGAAGTCTTCCTGGCCGGCTCCGGACGCCGCGTGCCGAACCTCGCGCTGACGATCCGTAGCATGGACGTGAAGCCCCAGCCCGTCGCCCTGGCGGAGAGCATGACCACCCGCCAGCGCGTCGCCTATGCGGTGGTGCGGGATGAGAAAACGGGTCGCGATATCACGCTCACTCATCGCGAGCGGGTTTTCACCGGCACGGTCTTCGCGTTTCTCGCCCAACCCGGGCAAAGCGCCGCGCGCGAGGTGCGCTCGGGCGACACCTTCCAGATCGGCGACGCCACCTACCGCGTCGGACGCATCGAGACCACGCCGGCGAGTGTCGAGATCACCAAGGAATCCCCGAACCTCACCCAGCCCGACCGTCGCGTGCTCACCCCCCGGGAGACCGAGGTGACCGACGAGTCCACGCCGCCCGGCTCCGCTCCCTGATCCTTTTCCCCGCATCCCCTTCCGCCTCATCTCCCAAGACTTTCCGCAATGAAAACTCGCCCCCTCACCGCCACCTTCACCGCCGCGCTTGCGGCCGCCCTCTTGCTGGCGGCCCTGCCTCTGCGCGACGCCCGGGCGCAGAACGCGACGGACGCCAAGATCCGCCTGATGGCGGAGGCGCTCCGCGCCCGCGACGCGGGCGATCTGGCGGGCGCCCAACGTGCCCTCGCCCAGCTGGCCGCGGTGGCTCCCGAGGACAAAGCAGTCCAGCGTCTTCGCGCGGAGATCGAGACCCAAGCCGTCGCCCAGCAGGCCGCGAACGCCCGCCAGGCCGCTACCGAGAAGGCCGCGGCCGCCAAAGCCTCAACGGCGATGGTTGACGTTCGCATTCCGGAGACCGCTCCTGCCGCCTCGAGTCCCGCGCCCGCCGGACCAGGTCCCGATCAGGAAGCGGAGGCGATCGCCCGTGCCGAGGCCGCCCGCCAGA
>JBEGJD010000514.1:0-14343 GCA_041184765.1 Verrucomicrobiota bacterium
GCAGGCCCGCGTCGTGCCAGAGTTTGCCGAAGAGAATCGCGCAGAGTCCGAGCAGAGAACCGACGGAAAGGTCGATGCCGCCGGTGATGATCACCGGCGTGAGCGCGAGCGCGAGCAGGCCGATCTCGCACGAGTGCCGCAGCACGTCGAACTGGCGGTCGAGCGTGCCGAAACCGATCACCACGCCGCGGCGGTTTACGCTCGTACCGGCGAAGTAGAAGAGCAGCCATTCCGCGATGAGCACGTAGAGAAGGATCATCTCATGCCGCAGCAGGAGCGCCTTCCAGTCGCGGGCGGGGACATCGGCCGGCTTCATTGTCTGTGGCCTCCGCTTCGCGAGCGTATCCCGTCGGCCACCACCGCCAGCAGTATGATCGCCCCCTGGATCGCCTTTTCCCAATACGCCTCGACGCGCAGGTGCGTGAGCGCGGGCCCGATGCAGGCGAGCAGCAGCAGGCCGGCGAACACTCCCCAGAGATTCCCGCGTCCGCCGGAAATCGCCACGCCACCGACCACCACGGCTGCGATCACCTTCAGCTCCAGTCCGAGGCCGGAGAGCGGCTGGACCTGGGGCGACTGCACGACGTTCAGCATGGCCGCGAGGCCCGTCAGCGCACCCATGAGCACAAAGACAAAAAACATTCCCAGCCGCGGCCGGATCCCCGCGAGGCGCGCGGCCTCCGCGTCGCTGCCGATCGCATGGATGTAGCGGCCCGCCGCCAGATGGCGCATCGCCAGCGCGAGCGCCACGAGGAGCAGCAGAGCGAAGCTGACGATCAGCCATTGTCCGTTCGACTGGCTGAAGCCGAACCATTGCACGCCGTCGGGCAGGTTCACGAACTGGCCCTGGCGGGCGAGGTTCAGGCCCTGCCGGAGTGTCACCATCATCGCCAGGGTGACGACGATCGAGGGCAGCCCGAGGCCGGCGATGAGCACGCCGTTCACGGCTCCGAGGAGCGCGCCGGCGCCGACCGCTGCCGGCAAGGTTGCCGCCAACGGCCAGTTCGAAGCGGCGAGCAGGCCCGCGCAGACGCCGCACACGGAGAACTGCGAACCGACGGAGATGTCGATCTGGCGGGAGATAATCACGAGCGCCATCCCGCAGGCCACCACGAGGGTCGGGGCTTCACGGGTGGCGAGGGAGAGCAGCGGTTGCGGCTGGAAAAACGCCGGCGCGAAGACGGCCAGCATCGCCAGCATCAAGAGCAGCGCCGCCGTTACGGAGAGTTCGCGGAAATGCTTTTTCACGCGGCCCCCTTTGCCGTTTGCCCGAGCGCGAGGGCCATGACCTCGTGGGCGTCGCTGCCGCCGGGCAGCACGCCGGCGAGGCTTCCGCCGCGCATGACGCCGATCCGGTCGCTCATCCCCAGCACCTCGGGCAGGTCGCTGGAAATCAGGAGCACTGCGAGGCCTTCCCCCGCGAGGCGGCGGATGATGCGGTGAATCTCGGCCTTCGCGCCGATGTCGACGCCTTGCGTGGGCTCATCGAGAATCAGGACCCGCGGCTTGGTCGCGAGCCAGCGCGCGAGGGAGACCTTCTGCTGGTTGCCGCCGGATAAACTGCCAGCGGGCGCCTGCGGACCGGAGCACTTGACAGCGAGGTCGCGCACGAAGCCGTTCGCGAGCATACGCTCGGCCGACGAACGCAGCCAGGAGCCGGGAAACAGCCTGCGGTGCACCGCCATGGTCATGTTTTCCGCGACGGCCATCTCGAGCACGACGCCGTGGCGTCGGCGGTCTTCCGGTACGTAGGCTATGCCGTTGCGCACGGCATCCTCCGGCGAGCGCAGCGTGATCGGGGTGCCGTCCAACTCGATCGTGCCGGAGTCGGCCGGCGTGAGGCCGAACAACACGCGGGCCAATTCCGTGCGGCCGGCGCCGACCAGGCCGGCTAGGCCGAGGATTTCGCCTGCGCGGATTTCCAGGGATACGTCCCGTACTCCGCCGGCGGCGCACCCGAGCGCACGCGTGGCGAGCACTACGCCGCCCGGCGGACGTTCCGCCGGCGGGTAGATCTGCGCGACCTCGCGGCCGACCATGCGGCGGATGAGCTCGCGTTCGGTGAGCTCGCCGATGCCGCCCGTGCCGGCGCTTTCGCCGTCGCGGAGCACGGTGACGCGATCGGCGAGGGCGAAGATTTCCTCGAGCCGGTGTGAGATGTAGATGACGCCGACACCGTCGCGACGCAGGTCCCGCACCACCGCGTGCAGCAGATGCTGCTCCTTTTGGGTAAGGGACGCGGTCGGCTCGTCCATGATCACGATGCGGGCGCCGGTGCCGACCGCGCAGGCGATCTCGACCAGTTGCTGTTCGGGCATCGAGAGGCCGCGCACCTCGGATTCGGGGTCTATGGCCGCGCCGATCTTCCGGAGCAATTCCCCTGCCTGCTCACGGAGTTTTCTCCAGTCTACTCGATACAGGGCGTGGCCGGGGTCGAGGCGCAGGCCGATGTTCTCTGCAACGGTGAGGTCGGGGAACAGGGCCGGCTGCTGGTAAATGCAGGCGATGCCGAGGCGGCGGGCTGCCGATGGGTCGAGCCCGGAGACTTCGCGTCCCGCGACGCGGATCTGGCCGGCGTCGGGTTGGTGTGCGCCGGTCACGATCTTGATGAGGGTACTCTTGCCCGCGCCGTTCTCGCCGAGCAGCGCGTGGACCTCGCCGGACCGCAGCTCGAAGTCGACCCCGCGCAGGGCGCGCGCGCCGCCGAAGGATTTGGCAAGCGATCGGATCTCGAGGAGCGGGGCGGCGGTCATGCGCGGTGCGAAGTGTCGATGGCGCGCCGGCCGGCGGGTCGAGTCAAATCACGCCCCGTTTGGACAGTCCGTGCCGTCCGCGGCGCGGAGCGGGGCGAGGTCGGGATCGGAGGCGGCAGCATCGCGGAACCTCGGTTCCAGTTCGATTGCGCGGTCGACGCGCTTTCGCGCCGCGGCCAGATCGCCGCGTTGGCAGGCGTAGCAGCCCAGGTTGAACTGGATCGTCGGCTCCTCCGGGAAATGTTTTTCCGCCTCAAGCAGCACGACTTCGGCGGCGGCGAGTGAGTCGGCGCGGCGGGTGGCGTAGGCGCATGAAATCCAGGTGCCGGCGTCGGCTCCGCCGCGGGCGATGATCGAACGTGAAAAGTCGCGCAGGGTCGGCCAGTCGTGCTTCTCGTGCAGGAGAAGCAGGCGGATTCCCTCAACCGCGGCGGTCTCGGCGCCTCCCGCTTCGGCTAGAGCCAGCTCCCGCTCGGCGTCGGCCAGCAGGCCGAGGCCAAGGTAGCCCCGGGCGTGCATGAGGCGGCGTTGGGAAAACATGACGGACCGGCAGGCAATCCCGTCGTTCTTCGGCCTGCAATCCGCGAGGCGCGTCAGAGCTTGTGCTCGGAAGCGCCGCGGGCCTCGATCCTCATTTTCGACCGGTGTACGGGGAGCAGAAGGTCCTGGTTCCGGCCGGCCGCGATTAGCACCGGGGCGGTTGCTAACACGAAAGCGGCGAGGGCGGGCCACGGCTCGCGTTCGAGGAGCAGCCCGAGCCCCAGTAAGGCGGGTCCGGTTACCAGGAAGAAGGCCGCGAGGGACTTCATCGCGAACATGACAGCAGCCCCGAGAACGAGAGACGGAAGCGCGACTGCCGGAGCGAGTGAAGTCAGCACCACGGCTCCGGTGAAGACGAGCGGCGCCGGCTGTTTTCCGGGGAAGGTGAAGAGGAGTGCGCTCAGCAAAATCGAGATATAGGCGGCGACGAGCGGGATGACTGGTCCGGCCCACTCGGCGGCGGTAGCATACAGCGGCCACGTCGCTCCGATTTGATCCAGCATCGTGATCGTCATCCACGATCCTACCACCCCCCGGGCTAACTCCGTCCAGAGCCACGGGAAGCGCAGCACCCGGCGCCACACTTGGGTCCAGCTGGCGTTGCGTCGCTCCAGGTCCAGTTCCTGCAGCGCCCGATAGCTGTGCCGGCGGCTGAAAAACGCGGGAAACGGGAAAATTAGGATCCCCAGCGCGAACGCCAACATGAGCGTGGGAAGCAGGGTCATTGGTTTCTAGGATGCAGGGTCGATTTCCGAAAAGACTCAGCCGGTCCGGGCGGTGCGAAACAAGTCGTAAGAGAAGACTAGGGTGATTTGCCCGTCGCATCGGGAGTTCGCGCCCCAGGACTTGCGGCGTTCGAGGCACTCGCATCTGGTGCGGGGATGGTTTCCGTCCGAGATGAATGGGTGGTGGGCTTCGACGCCGACGACACCCTGTGGCACAACGAGAATATTTTCGAGCACACGCACCAGCGGTACCGCGCCCTGCTCGCCCGGTTCCACGACGCCGCGACGGTGGAGCGCACGCTTTTCGCGACGGAAATGCGTAACCTGGAGCTCTACGGCTACGGTGTGAAGGGCTTCACGCTTTCCGCCATCGAGACGGCGATCGCCCTCACCGACGGGCGGATCAGCGCGGAGGAAATCCAACAGTTGATCGCCCTCGGCAAGGACATGCTTGTCCATCCCGTGGAGCTGCTCGACGGGGTCGAGGAATCGCTCGCGGCGCTCGGTGGCCGCCATCAACTCCTGCTCATCACCAAGGGCGATCTGCGTGATCAGGAACGAAAGCTCGCGAAGTCCCGCCTCGTCTCGCGGTTCCGGCAGGTGGAGATCGTTTCCGAAAAGGATGAGGCCACCTACCGGGGTATTTTCCGGCGTCACGGCGTGGCGCCGGAGCGGTTCATCATGGTCGGCAACTCGCTGAAGTCCGACATCCTGCCCGTCCTCGCGCTCGGCGGCGTCGGTGTACACGTGCCTTATCACCTTACGTGGGCGGCCGAGAGAGTGGATGAGGTGCCCCGTGCGGCAGGGCGCTTTTTCCGTATCGGCTCGATGCGTGAGTTGCTCGCGCTGGTGAACGACCTCACGGGATGTGGGCGTTGACGCGCCGTTGTGGGGAAGCTTGCCTCGCCGAGCCCCGCATCATGAAGCGTTCCGCCCCGTTCGCCTTCCTCCTTCTCTCCGCCTCGTTCGCCTCGGCCGCGCTCCCCGCGCTCAAGGTCCGGCCGCAGGTCATCGACGCCCAGATCAAGATCGGCTACGGACTGGCTATCGCGGATGTCGACGGGGACGGCCGCAGCGACATCCTGCTCGCCGACGCGCGGCAGATCGTGTGGTACCGCGCGCCGAAGTGGGAAAAGTTCGTGATGGCGGAGAACCTGACGGAGAAGGACAACGTGTGCATCGCCGCGCGGGACCTCGACGGCGATGGGAAGGCTGAGGTGGCGGTGGGGGCGGAGTGGAATCCCAACGATACGCTCAAGAGTGGCGCCGCTTTTCTCTTGGACGCTCCGGCGGATCGCACGCAGCGGTGGACGCCGCGTCGGCTCCCGCACGACCCGACGACCCATCGCATGCATTGGGTCAGGATGGGTTCAGGCTGGGCCCTCGCGGTGCTGCCGCTGCACGGGCGGGGCAATCGAAACGGCGAGGGCGAAGGGGTGCGGGTGCTCGGCTACGAATGGCCGTGGCGCGCGTCGAGCGCCCCGGTGCCGCTCGCATCGGATCTGCCCCCACTGCATCTCACGCATAATTTTGAACTACTCCCCTCGGGGAGCGGACAACCCGCGGAGTCGCTGCTGATCGCGGCCAAAGAGGGCGTTCTTTCCATCGACGCCCCCGCCAATCGTTCCTCGCCGCAACGCGTCACCGCGCCTCCCGCGGGCGAGGTGCGGCGGGGCGCGCTCCCCGACGGGGCGCGCTTCATCGCCACCATCGAGCCCATGCACGGCAATCAGGTGGTCGTTTATCGTGGAGCCGCGACCCAGTTTTCCTCCGGCGCCGATTGGACCTCGAGCCGTCTCGTCGTCGATGAATCCCTCAATCAAGGCCACGGACTCGCGGCGGCTGATCTCCTGGGAGTGGGGTATGACCAGGTGGTTGCCGGTTGGCGTGGTACTCGGCCGGGCGACCGCGTGGGTATCCGGTTGTACGTTCCGACCGATCCGGCGGGCCGCGAGTGGCGCCCGCATGGTCTGGTCGACGACAACATGATGTCCTGCGAGGACCTGAAGGTTGCCGATCTCGACGGT
The DNA here is from genome assembly GCA_041184765.1 of Verrucomicrobiota bacterium. Taxonomy (GTDB): domain Bacteria; phylum Verrucomicrobiota; class Verrucomicrobiia; order Opitutales; family Opitutaceae; genus ER46. The sequence goes on from JBEGJD010000514.1 coordinate 6,046, forward strand.
GACGGCCGTCCCGAGGTCATCGCCGCCGGCCGCGCTTCGCACAACGTGGTGATTTATTGGAATGAAACGCCGAAATCCTAGCCGGCGTCTTCCGTATTCTCTGCCAGCAACGCAACCCAGACTCCAAAGCTCCCCATGAAAACGTCCCCTCAACCTGATCTGTCGCGTCGCGACTTTGTGAAACTTTCGGCCGCCGGCACCGGCGCCGCCGCCCTCGCGGGCATGTCCGCCCCGCGCGCGCTCGGCGCCAACAGCGGTTCCGACCGCATCCGCGTGGGTGTGATCGGCTGCGGCGGCCGTGGCACCGGCGCCGCGAAGAACTGCCTCGATTCGGCCCCCGGCGTGGAAATCGTGGCGCTCGGCGATTTGTTCGAGAGCCAGGTCAACGCCGCGCAGAAGAAGCTCAACCTGACGAAGGTCCAGAAATTCTGGGGCTTCGACAATTACCAGAAGGTCCTGTCGGCCGACATCGACATGGTGATCCTCGCGGCGCCCCCGGGCTTCCGGCCGACGCACTTCGAGGCGGCGGTCAACGCCAACACGTCATCGCGCCGGATTCACATTTTCACCGAGAAGCCGGTGGCGGTGGACCCGGTCGGCTGCCGCCGGTTCATCGAGGCCGCGCGCAAGTCCAAGGCGATGGGCGTGGCGGTGGTGGCCGGCACCCAGCGCCGGCACCAACAGAGCTACGTCGACACGATCAAGCGCATCCACGACGGCGAGATGGGTGAGCTTGTCGGCGGCCAGTGCTACTGGAACGGCGGCGGGATCTGGTTCCGGCAGAAGGACGATCCGAAGACCCCGTGGCTCGCGAACGTCTCGGACTTCGAGTGGCAGTGCTGGAACTGGTACCACTGGGACTGGATCTGCGGCGACCACATCGTCGAGCAGCACATCCACAACATCGACGTCATGAACTGGGCCTTCAACGGTCCCCCGGTGAAGTTCACCGGCATGGGCGGCCGCCAGTCGCGCGGCAACATCCCGGGTAACATCTGGGACCACTTCGCGGTGGAAATGGAGTACGCCAACGGCGTGCGCGTGATGAGCATGTGCCGCCACACGCCGAAATCCACCCCCCGCGTCGCCGAGCGTCTCGTCGGCTCCAAGGGTGTCGCCGACCTGACGCAGTCCGGCGTCGCCACCATCAAGGGCGCCAAGCCTTTCAACTACTCGGGGCCCACGCCCGATCCGTACGTCGTGGAGCACACGCACTTGATCGAGAGCATCCGCCGTAACCAGCCGCTCAACGAGGGTGAGCAGGTCGCCATCAGCACGCTCACCGCGATCGGCGGCCGCATCTCGGCGTACACCGGACGCGAGGTCTCCTGGAAGTGGCTGATGGAGGGTTCCAAGCTCGATATCTTCCCGAAGGAATGCCGCCCCGGTCCGGGGCTCTTCCCGAAGATCCCGAATCCGGGCGAGACCGACCTCGTCTGAGGGATTGCTCTCCTCGTCCGACAGCGAAAGCCCGGCCCGCACGGCCGGGCTTTTTCACGTCCGCTCCGTCAAAGCCGGCGGTACTTTACCGGCGGGATTTTGATGCGATGTCCGGAGTCGAGATCCGTGAAGATGTGCCAGTGCGGATCGTGGACGTCGTGCACCGCGACCTCCATTTTGTGCCCCGGCTCATACGCGTACTCCTCCATCGCGAAACCGTGGTCCTCCTGGAGGATGGCTTCGCCGAGTTCACCGCTGTGCGGTTCCGTGACCTCGATCTTCCAGGTGTTCATCGGTGTGTTGGATTTGGCCCTCAGGGGTATCACTTCGCGGCTTCCGCGCCGTTGCGTTTTACCCGCTCGGCGATGACGCGTTGCGCCGCCTCCGCGGGCAGTTCCGCGTAATGGTCGAATTGCTCCGCGTGGCGGCCCCGCCCGCCGGTCAGCGAGCGAACGACGGTGCTGTAGTGATGCAGCTCCTTCTGCGGGACTCGTGCGCGGATGATCTGGAAATGACCGTCGGTCTCCACCCCGAACACTTGCCCGCGGCGGGCCGAGAGGTCGCCGAGCACCGCGCCGACGCAGTCGTCGGGTACTGTCACGCTCACCGAGAAAACTGGCTCCAGCAGGCAGGGCGAGGCGGCGAGGAAGCATTCCTTGAAGGCGTGGTAACCGGCCACGTGGAACGCGATGTCCTTGGAATCGACCGGGTGGGTTTTGCCGTCGAAGAAGTCCACCTTCACATCCGTGACGCGATAGCCGGCGAGCACGCCCTCACGGCAGGCGGTCGCGACGCCCTTCTCCACCGAGGGCACGAACACGCGGTCGACGTTGTTGCCCACCAGCGACTCGGTGAATTCGACGCCGTGGTCGCGCGCGGCGGGTTCGATCCGCATCCAAACCTCGGCGAACTGACCGGCTCCGCCGGTCTGCTTTTTGTGCCGATAACGCGATTCGGCGCGGCCGCGGACGGTCTCGCGGTAAGGGATCGCCGGCTCCTCCAGGGTGACCTTCACGCCGAAACGACGCGCCAGCCGCTCCACAATCACCTGCAGGTGGATCTCGCCTTGCCCGGACGCGATCGTCTGGTGCAGCTCGTCGTCGACGCGGTAGTGGAATGTCGGGTCCTCGAGGTGCAGCGTCGCGAGTCCCAGGGCGAGTTTGTCCTCTTCGCCCTTGGAGCGCAGTTTCAGGGCGGCGTGAATATTGGGGCGCGGGTAGTCGACTTTCGGCAGACTCACCTGGAAGCGCGCGCTGCAAAGCGTGTCGCCGGTGTGTGTGTGGCGCAGCTTAACCACCGCGCCCAGGTCGCCGGCGCATAGCCGGCCAACCGGGGTGCGCTCGTGCCCGTTCAGAACATAGAGCTGCCCGAGCCGCTCGGTGCCGCCGCGCATCGAGTTCAACAATTCGTCGCCTGTTCGCACCGTTCCCGCGAAGACGCGGAACAGGGAGAGCTCGCCCACCCCGGGCTCGTTCATCGTCTTGAAGACGAATGCCACGGGCTCCGGGTGATCTAGCGGCACGACGCCCGGCAGACCGCCGGCGTCTCGCGCCGGCACCTCCGCCCGGTCGAGCGGGGAGGATCCGTACTTGGCGATAAAGTCGAGGAGTCGGGCCACTCCCACGTTGGTCTCCGCGGAGACGGCGAACAGCGGTATGAACACCTGTCGCTGAATCGCTTGGTGCAGTCCGGCCCGGATCTCATCCTCGGCCAGTACGCCTTTCTCGAAGAAACGCTCCATCAGGCCGTCGTCGGACTCCGCCACGTACTCGATCAGTTCGCGGTGCAGCGCCTGCACGCGTTCGGCGAGCGCTCCGGCCGGCTGCTCGGTGTAGGCTCCCGCGCCGCCGGGGTGGTAGACCGTGACCTTGTGGCGTATCACGTCGAGGGTCTGACTGAAGCCCGGCCCGGCGTTCAGCGGGAGGGTCAGAGGAAATACGTTTCGCCCGAAATGCTTGCGCGCATCGGCGAGGACGGCGTCGAAGTCGACGTGGGCCTTGTCGAGGCCATTCACCACGATGGCCTTGGGCAGCCCGAAGTGGGAGCAGTACTCCCAGGCGGCGTCGGTGCCGATGCCGAGGCCGTGCGCGGCGTTGATCACGATCAGGGCCGAGTCGCACACCCGCATCGCCCCGAGGCCCTCCGCCATGAAGTCGCTGTAGCCGGGGCAATCGAGAAGGTTGAGCTTCCGGCCGGCCCACTCCGTGTGGAGGAGCGAGCAGTGGACCGAGATGCCGTGCTCCCGCTCGCTCGTGTGGTAGTCCGAGACCGTGGTTCCGGCGGCGATCGAGCCGAGCCGGCTGCGGCGGCCGGAGCAGACGAGCATCGCCTCGCAGAGCATGGTTTTGCCGGCCGAGGCATGGCCGAGGATGGCGAGGCTTCGGAGGTCGGGTGCGGCGGGTTCGTTCATCGGCGGGTGGGTTTGCGGCGAGTCCGTCCGGCGGCGGCCTGCGGGCGGGTCCAAGACTAATGGACCGCTCGCTTCACGGCTCCGCGCGTCTTGCGAGACTGTGCGCGGTCCTTGGCGGGGACGCAGATGCCCGGGAGACAACGCGGTTGATTGTTCGCGCGCGGCGCGCAACGTGGCGCGCGTGAGTTTCTTCCGGGGAGTCCTCCGCTTCGGCGTGCCGGCCGCGATGCTTTTCGCGGCGGCGTTCGCGCAAGATCCGTTGAATCCTCCCGTGCCCCTTTTCCGGACGCCGCCGGCCGGCACCTCGGCGGGTGACGACGCCGCTTCCCTGGTGGCGGCGCGGCGGACCCACGATCTCGGCCTGCCGGGCGTGGCCGCCGATCTGTACCGCCGCGTGCTCGGTGGGGGGGCGGCCGATCGCGGACCCGTCGCGCTGGCGCTGGTGTCGGCGCTCCTCGACGCAGGCCGTCTCGACGAGTCGGAGAAGGCCCTCACGGAGTACGCCGACCCGCGGTCCGCCGCGTGGCGCTTGCGCGCGGGATTACTCGCGGTGCAGCGGCGCGCGTTCGATCGCGCGCGCTCGGAACTTGCGGCGGTGAGAGAGGCGGAACTCACCGCCGAGGATAGTCCTTGGTATTTCTTCCTGCAGGCCGAGGTGCTGGTGGGGCAGGGGGGGGATCTTGCGCGAGCCAAGGATCTCCACGCCAAGGCCGAGGCGGCCGCGCGTTCCGACCTCGCGCGCGCACGGTTCGCGCTAGCGGGCGAGGTGTTGCGGCTTAGGATGAGCGCACCGCGTGAGTCGGACCTTAAGTTGGCGCGGGACAATTACGAGAAGTACCAAGGCACGCCGGTGGGATACGGGTTCGCCCAGAATTACGCGGTGGCGCTCGATGCCTTGGGACAGAAAAGCCAGGCGGTTTCCTTCCTGCAGGGCGTGCTAGTGGGTTTGCCTTCGCAAGAGCGGGTCTGGTGGGACAAACTCAGACTGGTGCTGGGTATCATCGGCGATCGTTCCAGGAGCGGCGCCGGACGGAATGCCCTCGGGCAATTGCTGGAAACGGGTTCCGATCCGGCGATGCAGCGCCAAGCGCTCCAGATTCTCGCGGGTGAGTCCGCCTCCGAGCCGGAGCGGTCCCATTTCCGGGCCCTGCTGGGCCGGCTCATCGCCCGGCAGCCGGAACATCCGGTGAAGGAAACGCTGCTGTTTCTGCGCGCCCAGGTCGCGTTGGCGGAAAAGGAGTATGTGCAGGCGGAAGAGGACGCGAACGGCTTGCTCCGGCAATACACGCTTTCGCCGCTGCGAGCCCACGCGCTGGCGGTTTTGGCGCAGTCAGCTTGGGAGCAGCGTCGGTTCCGTTTAGCGGCTGATTTCTGCCAGCGTACCCGGGCCGAATTACGCGGTGCCGCTGCGTCCGGGCCGGAAATGAGCGCGAGCCGCGGGCTTCAATCGCAGTTAGGGGTGATGGAGGCGGAGTCATGGTACCGGGCCGGTCTGGCCGGAGGTGCCCGCGGGGACTTCCGGAGCGCGGCGGATGCGTATGCGGCCGTCCTCCGCGGTGGAGCGGAGGAAATTCCAGTGCCCAGGATCGGAGGTCTTATGCTGCAGCGCGTGCTCGCTGAGATCCGGGCGGGCTCCCCGGAGGCGGGAAAGATATTGGACGGTTATTCCGGCGAAGCCGCGTTCGATACCGCGAACCGCTGGCAGGCGGAGTGGGCACTCGCGAGGGCGTTGCAATTGCAGGGCTCCGAGGGAATGCGGGAGGCCTACGAGCGCGTTAACCGTTTGCTCGCGACCGAGTCCGCAGCGGGTCAGGCGGGCACGGTGAAACCTGAATTGCGGGTGCGCATGGCTTGGCTGCAGGCCCGGCTTTCGTTCGAGAATGGCGATCTGGAGCGGACGTTGGGATTGGTGGAAAAACTGGTCGCCACGCCGGTCCCGGGTGATGCGGCGCTGCGGACGGAAATCGCCGGGACATCGACGCTGTTGCGCGCGAGGGCGGAGTTCGCGCTAGGGCGCGAGGCGGCGGCCCTCGAGACCCTGCGTCGTTTGCGCGCGGAGTTCCCGCGCAGTGACGCCGCGGCATCATCGTTCCTCATCGAGGCGGAGCAATACGCCGGACGTGAACAGATCGACAAGGCGCGCAACGCACTCATCGCCCTGACCGACCAGCCAGACTACCGCGACAGTGAGTACGTTCCTTTTGCGCTCTTCCGGCTGGCATCTTTGGCCGAGCGTTTGGGCCGCCCGGAGAATTTGCAGGAGGCCAACAAACGTCTGGAGGAATTGGTCGTGCATCCCGCGGCTAACGGGGAGGCGGATCTGATTTTTTCCGCCCGCCTGCGCCAGGGTGATATCTTCCGTAAGCTCAATGACTTCGATGCAGCTGGTCGTGCTTACGAGGACTTGGTGAATCGCTACCCACGCCGGCCCGATGTGGTTTTGGCGCAGTTGGCCTTGGCGGCGACCTACTCTGCGCGTGCGGCGGCCGCGGGAAGCGCCCCGGCGGGTCGGTCTCACGCCGATAGCGCCCAGCTCATCTATGAGCAGCTACGTGATCGTGTGGATGCACCGCGCGATGTGCGGGTGGAGGCGGGGTATAACCTCGGGGTTCTCCTCGCGCGCCGAGGCCGCCCCGAGGAGGCGGTGCTGGTTTGGTCGCGTGACGTCGTCGTGCCGTTCCTACGTGAAGACACGCGTCCGTTCGAGTCCGACGCCAAGCGTCCCTATTTCCTCGCTCGTACCTTACGCGATCTGGGTGATTTGCTGGAGAAGCTGGGCCGCGTGGATGAGGCGCGTGAGGCCTACCGGCTTCTCCTCGACAAACGACTCCCGGTCGGGGAGTCCGTGGCGCGCGCCCGTCTGAATCAACTCGGCGGAGCCGCGCCGGGGAAATGAAATTGCCCGCCCTGTTCACCCGCCAAACCTGATCCCCATGCCCGGAAACGAACTGAGTCTCTTGTCCCGCGGCGGCCCCATGATGTGGGTCCTCGGGGCTCTCGCGCTGCTGTTGTTCACGGTCTTCATCGAGCGGGTTCTGTTCCTTCACCGCGGTCAGATCCGTCCCGAGGCGTTTCTCGAGGGGATTCGCAACATCCTCGCGCGGCGTCGGCTCGTTGAGGCGTTAACCGTATGCGAGGAAACACCCGGTCCGGTGGCGGCGGTGGTCAAAGCCGCCCTGCTGAACGCGGATGCAGACGAGGAACGCATGCGCCTGCAGGTGCAGGAGGCTGCGCTGAATGAGATTCCGGTGCTGGAGCGAAGGATCGGCGCTCTCGCCGTCATCGCGCAGGTGGCGCCCCTCGTCGGCATCCTCGGCACCGTCCTCGGCATGATCACCACCTTTGCCGCGTTCGAACAGGGTGGAAACTACGCGATGGCGGGCGCACTCTCGCGCGGCATGTGGCAGGCGCTGGCCGCCACCGCCGGCGGCCTGCTCCTCGCCATTCCCGCCCACCTCGCGCATCACTTCCTGGCCGCGCGCGTGCGGGCGATCGTGCAGGACGTCGAGTGGTCGGGAAATGCGATCATGAAGTATCTCCTGACTGAATACCGAAACGCCGCCGCGAAGCCCCGGGATGATAACGCGACCTCTTGATCTCGCCTCCCGTCTCCGGCCGCCGCCGCGCGGCCTCGACTGGCTGTTCGTCATGAACGTGGCGCTCGTTGCACTTTTCTTTTCCCTGTTCGGCTCCCGTTTCGTGCTCGCCCCCGGCCTGGGGGTTAATTTCCGCCTGCCGGGCGTCGCCGGCTCGTCCGCCTCAGCCCGTTCGACCACCCACGTCATTTCCGTGATCAACTCGGGCCAGGTTTTCACACCTGACGGACTGACCTCGATATCCGATCTCGGACGGTGGCTCAAATCGGAGGCCGGTCGCACCCGTTTCCCCCGGCTCCTGGTCCGGGCTGGGGCTGAAGTTCCGACTTCCGTGCTGGCCGATGTGGCCGCAGCGGCGGCCGCCGCCGGTTTCGAGATGGTTTGGGCCGTGGGGGAGTCGGCCGCGTCAGGCTCCGCGACGGTTGGTCGTCCCTGAACCATGTCACGTCGCGAAAGGCTCGTTTGGGTACTTTCCGCCGCAGGGGGCTTCGCCGCGCTGGCGGCCTCCGTCTGGTTGCTGACGGCGCCACCACCAAAACCAGCGGCCGCCGGTTCTTCAACCGCTCCGGTCGCGGTCGAAATGGCGCGTCCCGGAGGAGGCGATGGCGTTCTGCAAGATGAGGCTGTTCTCCGCGATCCTCGGCCGCTCTTCCTGCCCACGCGTCTGAATGCTTCTCTGCCGGAGCCTCGCCGTGAGGCCGGTAAGGCATTGTTCGAACTTGACCGGGTCGCGAACGATCCCGGGGAGTCCGAGACAGCCATCGTCCGGGATCTTCCGCCGGTCGCGACTCTGAATGGCAAGTCCGCCAGTGCCGCGGTGGCGGCGGATGCGTTGTCGACAAGCCAGGGGGA
>JBEGJD010000515.1:0-2849 GCA_041184765.1 Verrucomicrobiota bacterium
GCTGCGGCGCGGTTGTTCACGCCCTTGAGTGCCCGTGGGGCGAGACGTTCTCCCACGACCAGATCGCCGCCGCCCTCACCGCGCACCCGAAGGCCAAGGTCCTCGGCATCGTGCAGGCCGAGACCAGCACGGGCGCGCACCAGCCGATCGAGGGGCTTTCTAGTCTCACGCGCGCCCACGGGGCGCTGCTCGTGGTCGACGCCGTGACGAGCCTCGGCGGACACGAGCTGCGGGTCGACGATTGGGGCATCGACGCGATCTACAGCGGCACGCAGAAGTGCCTCAGTTGCCCGCCCGGACTTTCACCGGTGAGCTTCGGCCCGCGGGCGCTCGCGCGCATGGACGCGCGGAAGACCAAGGTGCAGTCGTGGTACCTCGACGTCTCGATGCTCCGCAAGTACTACACCGGCGGCGGAGGCGGCGGACGCGTTTACCACCACACGGCGCCGATCAACATGACCTATGCGTTGCACGAGGCGCTGACCATCCTGCTGGAGGAAGGCCTCGACGTGCGGATCGCCCGCCACGCCGCCATGCACCAGCGGCTTCGCGCGGGCCTCGAGCGCCTCGGCCTGAGTTACATCCCGAAACGTTCGCTGCACTCGCTCAATTGCATCCGCGTGCCCGAGGGCGCCGATGACGCCGGCGTCCGCAAACGCCTCCTCGAGGAATACGGCATCGAGATCGGCGCGGGACTCGGGCCGATGGCGGGCAAGGCGTGGCGCATCGGCCTGATGGGCCACGGCGCCACCGTGCGCAACGTCGACCTCGTCCTCGCCGCCCTCGGCAACATTCTCCGCGGTTGAACGCGGATATTTCCCTCACCCGAAAACTCCTCCTCACCATGAAAACCCCATCCCGCGGCCTCCGCCGCCTTGTCCCGCAACTCGCGCTCACGGGCGCGCTCCTCCTCGCCGGCGGCGTCCGCGCCGCCGATGGCTGGGTCAACCTTTTCAACGGACGCAACCTCGACGGCTGGGAACAGCACAGCGGCACCGCGAAGTACCGCGTCGAGGACGGCGCCATTGTCGGCACCACGGTGCTGAAGACCGGCAACAGCTTCCTCTGCACGAAGAAGACCTACGGGGACTTCATCCTCGAGTTCGAGTTCAAGGTCGCCCCCAACATGAACTCCGGCGTGCAGTTCCGCAGCGAGTTCTACGCGCAGGAGACCGAGAAGGAGATCAACGGGAAGAAGAGAAAATTCCCGGCCGACCGTGTCTTCGGCTACCAGTACGAGATCGATCCATCCCCGCGCGCCTACACGGCCGGCGTCTACGACGAGGCCCGTCGCGGCTGGCTGGCCGACCTCAAGGACAACGCCGCCGCCCAGAAGGCGTTCAAGCAGGGGGACTGGAACAAGGCCCGCATCGAGTGCCGCGGCGACCAGATCCAGACGTTCATCAACGGCGTGAAGGCGGTCGACCTGAAGGACGGCATGACGACGCGCGGCATCATCGCCCTGCAGGTCCACGGCATCGGTGACGGCAAAAAGAACCCGCCCGGCGAGGAGATCCGTTGGCGCAACATCCGCCTGAAGGAACTCTGATCCCGACGGGCGTCGGCCCGTTCCCGTCACTCCTCCGCCCGCCGCCGCGCTTCCCTCCGGAACCGGCGGCGGATTTTCTTACCCCCTTTTCCCCATGAAACTCCGCTTTTTCACCCCGCTCATCGCGCTCGTCGCGACTTCGCTCGCGTCGGCTGCACCCGCCAAGACGGCCCCGCGCCCGAACGTCGTCTACATCATGGCGGACGAACTCGGCTACTTTGAGCCGGGCTATGCCGGCAACCCGCACCTCGTCACCCCCAACATCGACCGCCTCGCCACCGAGGGCATCCGTTTCACGCAGGGCATGGCGGGCTCCGCCGTCTGCGCGCCCACGCGCTGTTGCTTCCTCACCGGCAAGCACAGCGGCCACACCTCGGTTCGCCTTAATGGCGGCGGCACCCCGCTGCGCGCGGGCGAGGCCACGATCGCCTCGATCCTGAAACCGCTCGGCTACGCCACTGGCGGGTTCGGCAAATGGGGCAACGGCGGCCGCGGCTCAACCGGCGTGCCGGAGGAACATGGCTTCGACGTCTTCTTCGGTTACTACGACCAGGTCCACGCGCACACGTACTATCCGACCTATCTGGTCCGGAACAGCGCCGAGGTCGCGTACCCGGGCAACCGCGGCAACAGCAGCGGCGACACCTACTCGCAGTACGTAATCTTCGACGAAGCGGTAAAGTTCATCCGCGCCAATCGCGATCGCCCCTTCCTCGCTTACCTCCCTTTTACCCCACCCCACGGCAACTTCGACATCCCCGATTCCGACCCGTCATGGGCGATGTTCCGCGACAAAGCGTGGCCCGAGCCCGCCCGCCGCTACGCCGCGATGGTCAACATGCTCGACCGGCAGGTCGGCCAGATCCTCGCGCTGCTGAAGGAACTCGGCCTCGAGGAAAACACGCTGCTGATGTTCAGCGGCGACAACGGCGGCGCGGATTACTTCGTCACGCCCGAGTTCCCCCGCGGGGTGCACAGCGCCAACAAGGATCCGAAGACCGGCGTCGAGTTCCGCGGCAAGAAGGGCCAGCTCTACGAGGGCGGCATCCGCGTGCCGGTCGCCGCGCGCTGGCCCGGCCGCATCACCGCGGGGCGAGTCAGCAACCACCTATGGTACTTCCCCGACATCCTGCCGACAATCGCGGAACTGTGCGGTGCGCAGGCGCCAGCCGACATCGACGGCATCAGCATCGTGCCCGAGCTGCTCGGTGAGGCCGCGGCCGGCCGCAAGCAGTCGCGTCACGAATACCTTTACTGGGAATTCGTCGGCCAGACCGCCGTGCGCTCCGGAGATTGGAAA
>JBEGJD010000516.1:0-4799 GCA_041184765.1 Verrucomicrobiota bacterium
TCACCTGGCGACCGAAGCGGTTGAGGAGATTCTCGGAGGCGCGCTTGGCGGTGTCACGCGTCGCACCCGCGTGCTGGTCGGTGGAGATGAGTTTGATGTTGGGAAAGTCGCGGCGCATCACTTCGAGGAAACCCTCCTCACGCTCCTCGGTGCTGGCGGAGCCCACGGCGTACCGGAGGAGAATCACGTTGCCCTTACCACCGAGCATCTTGCCCAGCTCGCGCGCGGCGATACGGCCGCCCTCGCGGTTGTCGGTCGAGATGTAACTGGCCGGAGCCTTCGACTCGATGCCGGAGTCGATCACAACCACCGGAATCTTGCCGCGCACGGCAGCCTCGACGGGCGCGACGAGGGCGCGGCGATCCAAGGGGGCGACAACGATGCCGCTGACGCGCTGGGCCGTGAAATTCTCGATGACTTGCACCTGCTGCTCACGGTCGTCCTCGCGGAGCGGTCCCTTCCAAATGACCTGCACGTTGACGCCCTCGGCCTTGAGCTCCTGCTGGGCCTTCATGGCGCCGGCATGGACGGACTTCCAGAACTCGTGGGTAGTGCCCTTGGGAACGACCGCGATGCGGTAGGTCTCGGCGGCGCCGCCGAGGGCGGCGATCAGCGGCAGAAGCGGGGCGAAACGTAGGAATGACTTCATGGCTTATATTGAGGGGGGTTGGGGAAACCGGTCCGCAAAACGTGGCACCGGCGGGGCCGGAAAGTTCGTTTCGTGCACGGCGCCGTCAACCGCGAATTCCCGGGTCGCGGGCGGGCGCGGAGCCAACCGCAACTCCGGCTTGCGCCCGACGCGGGAGGGGCGCTACTTCCGGAATTCTCCAGATCAAAGCCCCCGCTCTCAATTCATGAAATCCAACGTCACCGAGACTTCCCAGCAGCCCCTAGCCAGCATGGACGAGTGGGAGGACTTCCTGAAGGTCCGCTATCCGGAGCCGGCCCCCGCGCCTGCGGGTGGCACGCGCCGCGCGCCGCCCGTCGGGGTAGCCGCGGACAAGAAGAAGGAAGAGTTCCGCCAGTACGAAGCCGAGGCGCGCCCGAGCGTGCGGGAGTTTTACCGGCTGAACCACACGCACCAGACCTACGACTTCGTGCAGGCCAAGCGGAAGGAATACCTCGGCCTCAACCGCATGCAGATGAGCGTGTGGGAAGCGATGGAGTACCTGAACCAGCTCATCGACGACTCAGACCCCGACACCGATCTCTCCCAGCTGCAGCACCTCCTGCAAACCGCGGAGGCGATGCGCCGTGATGGACAGCCGCGCTGGATGATTCTCACCGGACTCGTGCACGATCTCGGCAAGATCCTTTGCCTGTGGGGAGAGCCGCAGTGGGCCGTGGTGGGCGACACTTTCGCCACCGGCTGCGCCTTCTCGCCGAAGAACGTGTTCCCCGAGTTCTTCGCCGCCAATCCCGATGCCAACAACCCGCGCTTCCAGACGCCCAACGGCGTGTACGAGGAAGGCTGCGGTCTCGACAAGGTCGCTCTTTCCTGGGGCCACGACGAGTACATCTACAACGTGTGCAAGGACTACCTCCCCGAGGAGGGTCTCTACATGCTGCGGTACCACAGCTTCTACCCGTGGCACCGCGAGGGCGCCTACGACCAGTTCGCCACCGCGAAGGACCGCGCGATGAAGGAGTGGGTGTTGAAGTTCAATACCTACGACCTCTACACGAAGAGCCACGAGGCGCCGGACGTCGCGAAACTCCGTCCTTACTACGAGGAGCTGATCCGCGAGTTCTTCCCAGCAAAGGTCCGCTGGTAAGCGGACGCGGGCTCAGAGCGAATCCTGGTAAAGTCGGTCGTACGCCCCGGCGGCCGACTTCCAGCTGAAGTCGCGCGCCATCCCGCGTTGCTGCACCGCCGCGTACCGGGTCGGATCGGCGAACAAGGCCAGGGCCCGTTGCAGCGCCTCCAGGACGCCCGTGCTGCTGGGCTCGCAGATCAAGCCGGTGCCGTGCTCCGGATCAGCGTCGGCGTCGATCACCGTGTCGACCAGACCGCCCACGCGGCTGACCACGGGCACGGTGCCGTAGACCTGAGAGTACATCTGGTTGAGCCCGCACGGCTCGAAAACCGAAGGCATGAGGAAGAAGTCCGAACCCGCCTCGATCAGGTGGCTCATGGCCTCGTCGAGTCGCGGGGTGAAATGCACTTTCGACGGCGCCTCGCGGGCCAGCGCACGCACTTCCTCCTCCAAGCGGCGGTCGCCCGAGCCAAGCAGCACGAGGCGCACATCGTTGGCCTGGAAAAAGTCGCGGTTGGCGAGAATCAGATCGACGCCCTTCTGCGCCGCCAGGCGCGCGACGACGCCAAAGATCGGTCCCTTGAAGGCTCCGGTGAATCCGCAGCGTTTCAACAACTCGGCCCGGCATACCTTCTTGCCCGACATGTTCTGCCGCGAGTAACGCGCCGGCAGCTGTTCGTCAGTCGCCGGATTCCAGATCGCGGTGTCGACGCCGTTGATGAGTCCGACGAGATCCTCGGCGCGCGTCTGCACCACGCCGTCCAGACCGCAGCCGAACTCGGGCGTCTGGATCTCCTGCGCGTACCGCGGGCTCACGGTGGTGACGCGATCAGCGAACAGGATACCGCCCTTCATCAGGTTGATCTGCGAGTAGTACTCAATGCCGTCCATCTGGTTCACCTCGTCCGGCAGGTTGGTGCGGGCGAACGTGCGCGACGGGAAAACGCCCTGGTACGCGATGTTGTGGATCGTGAAGACGGTCTTCAGCGCGAGCGTGACCCCATGGCGCCGCTCCGCCTGGCGCAGCAGCACGGGCACCAGCGCGGCCTGCCAGTCGTGGCAATGCACGATGTCGGCTCCGGCGTCGGAAAGCCGTAGCGACTCCACGACGGCTTTGGAGAAGAAGATGAAACGCTCCGAGTTGTCGTCGTAATCGCGCTCGCCGTTCCCGTAGGCGCCGCGACGGTCGAAGAACTCCTCGCGGCACACGAGGTGCACCGTGACCCCGGGCCGCGGGGAAAACGACCGCACCTCACCGGAAAGAAAATCGATGCCCTGCTCGACCTTGAGCCGGTGGGTCCGTTCCGCCGTCGCGGCGTCCTTGTGCTCCAGCACCGCGCGGTAGCCGGGGAGAAAGACCGCCACTTCATGCCCGCGATCCGCCAGCGCACCGGTCAATGCCCCCACCGCGTCCGCGAGGCCGCCGGTCTTCACATAGGGGAAGAGTTCGCTCGCGACGTGGACGATTTTCATCGCTCGTACCGTACCGCGGGAGTTTCCTGAGGCCAACACGAAACACCCGGGCGCGCCGCGCCGGCGTGCCTTTCCCCAACCGATGACGCTCCGCGAACGCCTCCTCTCCCTCCTCCGGGCCGACGATTTCACCCCCGCCGATGATTTTGGTCTCTGCCGCCAGCTCGGCCTACGCCAGCAGGCGCGCGCGACCGTACGCAAGGAGATCGAATCACTGCTCAAGACCGGGGTCGCCAGGCGCGACTCCCGCGGGCGGTTGGTGCCCGCGTCGAAACTCGCGCGAAACGCCCCGTCATTAACCGTGGCCACCCGCGCGGTCTTTGTTCCCACGCGTCGCGGTCCGACGATGCCACCGCCCGGCTCGCCCGGACCCTTCGCCGCCCCGGCGAAGCCGACACCCGCCGCCGCTTTACCGAGCGCCATCGCCGAAACACCCGCTTCCATGCCTAAGCTGAAACACGGCGAAAGCGTGGGCCGAATCCAGTTCCGGCTGGGCGGCTCCGCCTACGTCGTACGCGAGGGCGCGGCCGGGGAAGTCGGCCTACAGATCGCGCCGGACGACACCGACGTCGCCCTGCCCGGCGACCGCGTGATCGTGCGCGAGCTGGTCGGCCGGCGCGGCCGGCGTCCCGGTGAGAAAGTAGGACGCGTCGTCCGCGTGCTGGAGCGCGAGCGGGACACGATCATCGGCGAGTTCCGTCGCGGACGCCGCCATCCGGTCGTGTTACCCGATGATCCACGCGTGGGGCGAGAGATCCACATCACGGGCATCGAACTCGCCGAGCCGGGACCCGCTCCGCGGGAGGGCGACAAAGTCGTGGTGAAGCTGGCGGAATGGACCCGTCGGGAGTTGCCTCCAGCCGGCGCGGTGGTCGCGCGCCTTGGCCGGACCTTCGAGCCGCAGGCGGAGATGCGCGCGGTGCTGCTGCGCTACAACCTCAGCCGGGAGTTTCCCTCTGCGGCCGAGCAGGAGGCCTCCACGCTGCCGGACCGTGTGCCGGCCGCGCAGACGACGGGGCGCGAGGATTTCCGACGCAAAGCGGTTTTCACGATCGATCCCGACGACGCAAAGGACTTCGACGACGCACTTTCGCTCGAGGAACTACCCCACGGCGCAGTTCGCGTGGGCGTCCACATCGCCGATGTGTCGGCGTACGTGCGTCCAGGCACGGCGCTCGATGCCGAGGCGCAGCGCCGCGGCAACTCGACTTACCTCGTCGGCACCGTCGTGCCGATGCTGCCGGAAAAGCTTTCCAACGGTCTGTGCTCGCTCGTCGAGGCGGAGGACCGGCTGTGCAAGGCGGTGCTGTTCACGTTCGATGCCCGCGGGGCGCTCCGCGAGACCGACTTCGCCGAAACCGTCATCCGCAGCCGCAAGCGCCTTACGTACAAACAGGCTTACGCGCTGCTCACCGAGGACGACCTCGAGCGGGTGCGCGCCCTGCCCTCCCCGCCCCGGCACCGCACCGGATCGTCCGGGCGGCCGCTGCGTGAACTCCCGCTGGGCGAACTTCGCGATCTCCAAGGCTGGGTGCGCAGCCGCTTCGCGATGGTCCACAGGCTGCGCAC
>JBEGJD010000517.1:0-5885 GCA_041184765.1 Verrucomicrobiota bacterium
GCCGGTGACGCCGCCGGTAGCGCGGCCCGTGGCGCGGAAGAGGTCCTCGCCGGACTCGGGGTCGCGCTCGCGGAAGCGCACGGCGAGGCCCTGGTTGGAAACCAGGATGAGCTCGTCGTTACCGGTGGTGAGCACGGTGCCGATGACCTTGTCGCCGTCGCCGAGGTTGATGCCGATGAGGCCGCCCTCGCGGGTGGCGTTGGCGTAGTCCGAAAGGGCGCTCTTCTTGATGACGCCGGACCGCGTCGCCATGACCAGGAAGCGGTCGTCGACGAAGTCCTTGATGCACATCATGGCGGCGATCTTCTCGCCGTCGCCGAGGCGCAGGAACGAGGAGACGGACTTGCCCTTCGAGGCGCGGGTTCCCTCCGGCACGTCATAGCACTTCTTAGCGTGGCACTGGCCGGTGCTGGAGAAGAACAGGATGTAATCGTGGGTGCTGGCGGTGAAGAGATGCTCGACGAAGTCCTCGTCGTACGTCTCGGCGCCAATCACGCCCTTGCCGCCGCGGCGCTGGGAGCGGTAGTCGGCGACGGGGGTGCGCTTGATGAAGCCGAGGTGGGAGACGGTGATGACGCAGCCCTCGTTGGGGACGACGTCCTCCATGCGGAACTCGCCGGCGGCGGCCTCGATGATCGTGCGGCGCGGCGACGTGTACTTCGCCTTCATCTCGATGAGCTCCTTTTTGATGAGGGCCATCAGCTTGGCCTCGGAGTCGAGGATGCCGCGGAGCTCCTCGATGAGCTTCATCAGTTCGACGTACTCGGCCTCGATCTTGCCGCGCTCCAGGCCGGTGAGCTGGTAGAGGCGGAGCTCGAGGATCGCGTCGGTCTGCCGCTCGGAGAGCGGGTACTTGGCCATCAGGCGCGTCTTCGCCTCGTCGCGATTCTGCGAGGCGCGGATGATGCGGACAAAGTCGTCGAGGTTATCGAGGGCGATGATGTAGCCCTCGAGGATGTGCGCGCGGTCCTCGGCCTCCTTGAGGCGGAAGCGGGTGCGGCGCGTGACCACGTCGCGCCGGTGCGCGATGTAGCACTCGATGAGCTCCTTGATGTTCATCTGCTTCGGCCGCTTCTGGTCGAGGGCCAGGAGCGTGACGCCGAACGACGACTCGAGGGCCGTCTTCTGGAAGAGCTGGTTGATGACGACCTTGGCCTGCTCGCCGCGCTTCAGCTCGATGACGATACGGGTGTTCTCGTCGGACTCGTCGCGCAGGTCGCGGATGCCGTCGATCTCCTTCTCCGAGACGAGCTCGGCGATCCGCGTGACGAGGGTGGCGCGGTTCACATTGTAGGGGATCTCGGTGATGACGATCTGCTCCATCCCGCCCTTGAGCTCCTCGGTGTGGGCCTTGCCGCGGATGCGCACGATGCCCTTGCCGGTCTTCAGGTAGCTGAGGATGCCCTCGCGGCCGGAAATGACGCCGCCGGTCGGGAAGTCGGGTCCCTGGACGATGCCGCAGAGCTCATCGACGGAGATGCCCGGGCGATCGATGATCGCGCACGTGGCGTCCATGATCTCGTCGAGGTTATGCGGCGGAATGTTGGTGGTCATGCCCACTGCGATGCCGGTCGAGCCGTTCATCAGCAGGTTGGGCAGCGCGGCCGGCAGGACGGTCGGTTCGGTCGTTGATTCCTTGTAGTTGGGCGCGAAGTCGACGGTATCCTCCTCAATGTCCTTGAGGAGATCCTCGGCGATCTCGTTGAGCCGGCACTCGGTGTAGCGGTAGGCGGCGGGCGGATCGCCGTCGACGGAGCCGAAGTTGCCCTGCGGATCGATCAACGGGTAGCGCATCACCCAGGTCTGGGCGAGGCGCACGAGCGTGTCGTAGACGGAGGAGTCGCCGTGCGGGTGGTAGTTCTTGAGCACCTCGCCGACGACGCCGGCGCACTTGTCGTAGGAGCGGTTGTGCAGGAGGCCCTCGCGCAGCATCGCGTAGAGGATGCGCCGCTGCACCGGCTTCAGGCCGTCGCGGGCGTCGGGCAGCGCGCGCGAGATGATGACCGACATCGAGTAATCGATGTAGGCCGTCTGCATGATGTCGGTGATGTTGGCGGAGGAGAGCTTTTCGCTGGCCGTATACATTTGGGAAGAGGGGAGGGCGGACTAAACGCGAAGACGCGAAGGGGCGCCAAGGTTCGCCAAGGAGGAGGCAGGGACCTCGATTTGGAAATCGAGGTTAAGGATGCGGTGGAGGCCGTCCTTGAGGAGCGGCACGTTGAAGTTGATCAGCAGCCCAAGCGGAAGACGCTGCAACCGAAGGTAGGTGGAGAGTTGGACGCGGTGGACCGGCTGGATCGCTTCAATCGCCTTCAGTTCGATCAAGAGGAGCCGGTCAACGAGCAGATCCGTGCGATACGCGCGAGGCACGATCTGGCCTCGATAGGTGATCGGTAGCACTTGTTCGCGGTCGATGTGATGACCGCGCGCGGAGAGCTCCAGCTGCAGGCAGTCGCGATAGGCGCTCTCGAGTAGTCCCGGACCCAGCGTGCGATGCACCGTGAGCGCTGAATCCACGGCGTCACGGGCCATCGCCTCGATGTGTTCGGGAACAACCACGCGTTGCATTTTCTTCGCGAACCTTTGCGTTCCTTCGCTTCTTCGCGCTTCTACTTCCTCAGACGTCCAGATACTGGACGTTCAGGGCGTTGTCCTCGATGAACTGGCGGCGGGGCGGGACTTCGTCGCCCATGAGGAGGGTGAAGAGGGCGTCGGCCTTGGCGGCGTCGGCGATGTTCACCTTGAGCAGCCGGCGCTTCTCGGGGTCCATCGTGGTCTCGAAGAGCTGCTTCGGGTTCATTTCGCCGAGTCCCTTGTAGCGCTGGATGCTCAGGCCCTTGCGGCCGTTGGCGCGGATCTGGGCGACAATGGCGAGCGGGCCGTGCAAAGGCGTGCGCACCTCGTTCTTGTTGCCGAGGTTCTCGGTGACGGTGAAACGCGGTTCCTCCGAGGGGCTGAAGCGGGTGATATCGAGGCCGGCGTCGGCGATCGCCTTCATCAGCTTGGACATCTCGGTGCTCTCGAAGATCTCGTGGATCGTCACGCGGCGCGTGGTGGGCGCGGCTTTCTTGCTTTCGGCGGGGCCGTTGGTCGCGGCGTCGGCCTGCTCCGTGACGTCGGCGTCGAGGTTATGGCGGTCGACAAACGCGGCGCGCGCGTGCTCGTCGCGCAGGAACTCGTGGGACTCGCGGTTGCCGTCGCGGATCCGGGCCACGTAGCGGGGAAGGGCGTGGGTGGCGGCGTCCTGCGCGTCGAGATACTCGGGGAGCGAGGCGCCGTAGCGCGTGACGCCGGTGCCGAGCTTCTCCAACACGGCGAGGTTCTCCACGATCTTGTCGAGCTGGGCCGGGGCGAACGCGTGATTGTCGGAGAGGCGCGTCAGGATCACGTCCTCCGAACCGAGCTCGAGGAGGATGCGGTTGAGCTGCTCATCGTTGTCGACGTACTGTTCCCGCTTCTTGCGCTTGATCTTATAGAGCGGTGGTTGGGCGATGTAGACGTAGCCGCGCTCGATGAGCCCCTTCATCTGGCGGTACAGGAAGGTGAGCAGCAACGTGCGGATGTGGGAGCCGTCGACGTCGGCGTCGGTCATGATGATGACCTTATGGTAACGCGCCTTGTCGGCGTTGAAGCCGCCGACGGACTCGTCGCCCTCGCCGATGCCGGTGCCGACGGCGGTGATGAGGGTGCGGATTTCCTCATTGGAGAGCACCTTGTCGAGGCGGGCCTTCTCCGTGTTGATGAGTTTGCCGCGCAGCGGAAGGATGGCCTGGAAGCGGCGGTCGCGGCCCTGTTTGGCGGAACCGCCGGCGGAGTCGCCCTCGACGATGTAGAGCTCGGTGAGGGCGGGGTCGCGCTCCGAGCAGTCGGCGAGCTTGCCCGGCAGGCCGCCGCCGGAGAGGGCGCCTTTACGGACGGTTTCGCGGGCCTTACGGGCGGCCTCGCGGGCGCGGGCGGCGTTCAGGGACTTGTCGATGATCCGCTTCGCCATCGGCGGGTTGGTCTCAAAGTACATCATCAGGCCCTCGTAGGAGACGGAGCCGACGATGCTCTCCACCTCGGGGGAGAGGAGCTTCACCTTGGTCTGCGACTCGAACTTGGGGTCGCTGTGCTTGATCGAGATGACGGCGGCGAGACCCTCGCGCACGTCGTCGCCGGTGATCTGGGGGTCCTTGTCCTTCAGGAGGTTGTTGGACTTGGCGAACTGGTTAATCGCGCGGGTGAGGGCGCTACGGAAACCGGAGAGGTGGGTGCCGCCGTCGGGGTTATGGATCGTGTTGGTGTAGCAGAGGACCTGGTCGTTGTAGGTGTCGTTATACTGGAAGACGACCTCGACGTGGATCTCGGCGTCCTTGTCGTCGATCTTCACCCGCTGTTCCTTCCGGATGGAGATGGGCTTGGGGTGGAGGGCTGTCTTGCCCTGGTTGAGCTGGCGGACGAATTCCTCGACGCCGTCCTTGTAGAAGTAGCGCTCGGGCTTCGGGTCGGCGGGGCGTTCGTCGGTGAAGGCGATCTCGAGGCCGGAGTTGAGAAAGGCCAGCTCGCGCAGGCGCTGCGCGATGCGCGGCGACTGGAACACGGTGGTCTCCTTGAAGATCTCGCCGTCGGGTTTGAACGTGATGAGGGTGCCGGTGCCGCGGGCTTTGCCGATGACCTCGAGCTTCTTCATGGTCTTGCCGCGCTCGAATTTCATGTGGTGCACCTGGCCGTTGCGGGAGACTTCGACCTCGAACCACTCGGAGACGGCGTTGACGCACTTGGCGCCGACGCCGTGCGTGCCACCGGAGAACTTGTAACCGCCTTGGCCGTACTTGCCGCCGGAGTGCAGCGTGGTGAGCACCATCTCAACGCCGGGAATTTTGTACTGCGGGTGGATGTCGACCGGGATGCCGCGGCCGTTGTCGCGGATGCTGATCGAGCCGTCGACGTGGATGGCGACCTCGATTTTTGTGCAATGGCCCGCGAGATGTTCGTCGACGGAATTATCGAGCACCTCGGAAACGCAGTGGTGCAGGGCGCGTTCGTCGGTGCCGCCGATGTACATGCCCGGTTTCTTTCGGACCGCCTCGAGGCCCTCGAGCTTGCCCAGTTTGGAGGCGTCGTAGGCCTCGGTATTGACGGGATTTGGATTGCTCGCGGCGGATTCGGAAACGTCGGACATCGAAGGTATTTAGCGGGTTTTTTTGCGGCCGAGAATGAAAGGGAATTTCTCTCGATGCGGTGCGTTTTAGGCGAGGGTTTTTTGACAAAAAAATCGGGCCGGAAACGGCCCTCCTTTCGCGATAAAACGGATGGGGGCGCCGGGGGTGGTGGTGGCGGCGGGTTGAAGGTGTTGCCTTCGGCCTTGCGCGGTCAAAATGGGCCAATATGGCACATGCAAGGGTCGGCAAATGTCGGCGCCAGCGCGGCGGAGTCGCAACCGAAGTAACGTGCATCTGCGAAATCTGAGGTTTCCTTGGCTCGGGTTTTTGACCGCGGATTTTGCGGATGTCGCGGAGGAGGAATGGGCGGTAAGCCCTTCCGAACTTCCCGACCTTCCGTTCCAAGCGATGGGTTTCGTGAACCGCTCCCGTATCGCTCCGCGTGGGGTCAACCACGGATGGACGCGGATTTACACGGATCCGGTCCCTCGGATCCTTACGGGCGGGTGAACCACGAATGGACACCAAGGGACACGAATGGCAGCGGCTTGGTGTTGCCGGGGCTGTTTGCCCCGGACGATGATGTGATCTCTACGGCCGAAGGCGTTTCCGAATCGCTCCGCGGCTTTGACCGCGTATTTCGCAGATGTCGCGGATAAGGAAGCGACTGTAAGCCTTTCCGAACTTCCCGACCTTCTGTTCCAAGCGATGGGTTTCGTGAACCGCTCCCGTATCGCTCCGCGT
>JBEGJD010000518.1:0-3192 GCA_041184765.1 Verrucomicrobiota bacterium
ACCGTCGCGATCTCGAACGCGCTGGTGTTCCAGGTGATGGCGTTCGCCATCGCCTTCGGCGGGACGAGCAGCGGCGTGATGCTGGCGCGGGCCGGCCAGATGAGGATGCGGGCGCAGGCGAGGGCGAGCAGGAGCAGGAAGACCAGGGGCAACGCAGGTTCGTCGAACCGCAGGGTGGTGGTGTCCGCCGATCGCTCGAAGACGAGGGCGATCGCATGCAGCATGCTGTTGGCCCAGCGCAGCGGGGCGAGGTCTGGCACCGCGCGGCTCCAGAAGGCGAGGCCAGCCAGGGCCGCGTTAACCATGGCGATGACCGCGGTCCCCAGAGCGATCAGGCGGCGACGGTCGTGGCGGTCGGCGATCGCGCCGGCGGGCAGCGACAGCGCGAGCAGCGGCAGGACATTGACCGCGCCGACGAGACCGAGGGCGGTGGCGGAATGGGTCCATTCGTACACCTGCCAAGTGGCGGCCGCGAGGACCGCCTGGCGTCCGAGTAGGGCGAGGGAATTGCCGATGAGATAGGCCCGGTAATGGGGGACGCGTAGCGCCGCGTAGGGATCGTGGGCGGGCGGCGTGGCGGAATCGGACATCGCTCGGCGAAAAACGCAGATTCGGAGGTGTCATGCGAGCCGACAAAGGATTGCGACCGGGGACGGCCCCCGTCTCGCTTTCCCCGATGAAACTCCTCCAACTCAACTTCATCCCGCGCAGCGCCGATCTCGGGCTGCTGGTTCTCCGGGTCTGGATCGGCGCGTCAATGGCGGTGCTCCACGGCTGGGACAAGCTGACCGGCTTCTCAAAGATGTCGCCGCAGTTCCTCGACTTCATGGGCATCGGTAAGGGACCGAGCCTAGCGCTCACGGTTTTCGCCGAACTCGCTTGCGCGGCTTTCCTTGTACTTGGGCTCTGGACGCGACTTTCCGCTTTGGTCCTCGGCTTCGCCATGGGCGTGGCCTTCTGGTTGGCGCACGGCGGCAAGTTAAGCGGTCAGGGCAGCGGCGAGATGGCGTTCCTTTACCTCGGCGCGTGCACGGTGCTTTTCCTCGCGGGCGGAGGGCGTTTCTCCGCCGACTCCAGTCTAGGCGCCAAGGGGTGAACCGGGCGCCCGCGCGGCCGCTTAGTTTGTCCGCAGCGCCTCGACCGGGCTCAGCCGCGAGGCGCGGATCGCCGGGTAGAGTCCGGCCAGCACGCCGACGAGTCCGCTGAAAGCCACGCCGATCACGAGGGCGGCAGGGGAAAGTTCGGGGCGGTTGGAAGCCACGACGACCTTCTGGAGAATGGCGATCAGGCCGATGCTCGCGACCATACCGACGACGCCACCGGCCACCGCGATCGTCAGTGATTCCGCCAGGATCTGCACAAGGATGTCGGTGCGTTTGGCCCCGAGGGCGCGGCGCACGCCGATCTCGCGCACGCGCTCGCTGATCGAGGCGAGCATGACGTTCATGATTCCGATGCCGCCGACGATGAGGCCGATGCCGGCGACGCCGCCGAGGGAATACACGTAGCTCTTGCGGGTTTCCTCGAAACGTTGGAGCAGGTCCTCGCGCGTCTCGAGGCGCGTGTCCTGGATGCCGCGATGGGTCTGGTTGAGCACGTTGGTGATCTGCTCGAGCGCGTGCGGCATGTCGGCGATATCCGCCAGCTGGATGTTCAGCACGTCGACATTCTCATCCAGACGGAAGAGTGTCTGGCAGGTGGTGAGCGGGATGAAAACGGCGGAGTTCTTGGTGTTGTAGCGTCCGCCGCCCATGGCGAATTGGTATTCCTTGAGGACGCCGACCACGGTGAAAGGCTGCCCGTTGATGGTGATGCTCTGGCCGATTGGATCGATGCCGCGCGGAATGAGGGTCTCGGCCACGGTCGCACCAAGGACGACCACCTGGGTCTGCAGTTCGTTGTCGAGTTCGCCGATGAGACGCCCGGTCTCGACGTCGAAGCGGTCCATGATGAACGACGCCGGCAACACGCCGCGCACGTACTGGCTGGTGGCGCGCCCTTGAAAGTAGAGACGGGCACCGCCGGAGATCAGCACCTCCGCGGTGACACGTCGCGCCAGCGGGACGGCGGCGAGGATCGCGTCGACATCGTTGAGCGTGCGGCCTGGGGAAAGGGCGGCTTTCTCGCGCTGCACGTCGGGCGGACGCTTCACCTGCACGGTGATGCGCTCGATGCCGCCGGTCTCGTAAATCATGGCCTCCCAGCCACGCAGCAGGCCCTTCACTACGCCGAGCATGCCCACGAGGGCGGCCGCGCCGAGTACGATACCGAAAAGGGTCAGGAACGACCGAAGCTTGTGCGCGATGACCTCGCGCCAGCCGCTGGTGATTCCCATGAAAAGCAGGCGCATCGCGGGAAATCAGGTGCCACTGCGGCGCTTGCTGCCAGACCCGGATGAACGGGGAGGGGGAGGAGCCGGTTCCTTGCCCTTGGCCGGCGTGGCCTCGCGCGCCTTGGGCTGCTGAGGCGTGTTGCTCGGGGAGAGTACCGGGGGTTCGCCCTCGAACTCGAGCGGCCGCGTGCGGGCGACCTCCTCGCCCACCTTCAACCCCGAGATGATCTCGACGTAGCGGGTGTCGGCTATGCCGGTCTCGACCGGGCGGATCTCGAAGCCCCCGGTCTCCTTCTTCAGGAACACGTAGCGGAGGGCCTCGGCCGTGGCGAAGACCGCCGAAAGCGCGACCGCGGTGGCGTCGTCGACCTTGGCGAGGGTGAACATCACCGTCGCCGACATGCCCGGGCGCAGACGCTCGTCCGGTTCATCGAGAAAAACGTCGACCGGGAAGACCCGGGTGCGGTCCACGGTGCTCTCCAGCGCGCTGGTGGCGATGCGTTTGACGGTGCCCGACATTTGCACGCTGCGCATGGCGTCGACACGGACCCGCGCGGTGTCGCCGACCTTGAGCCGCGCGACGTCGATCTCGTTGATGTTGGTGCGCACCATCAGCGCGGAGAGGTCGGCCACTTCGCCGAGGGGGGTGCCACCGTTCTGGGCGGCGGCGCTGGTGATGACTTGTCCCTCGGTCAGGTCGCGCAGCAGGAGAGTGCCGTCGTGCGGGGCGCGGATGATCGTCTTGGCGAGCTTGTCGCGGAGATTGGCGGCCCGTGCCTCCGCGATGGCCGCGTCGTTCTCGCTCAGCGAAAGGGTGATACGGGCGTCCTCGAAGTCCTTGGCGGTGACCACCCCGCGCT
>JBEGJD010000519.1:0-3360 GCA_041184765.1 Verrucomicrobiota bacterium
CGGACTCGCGCAACCGCTGGCCGACGGGATCAAGATGCTCACCAAGGAGGACATCGTGCCGCGCGGAGCCGACCGCGTGCTGCACTTCCTCGCCCCGGTCGCGCTGCTGGCGTTCTCCATCCTCACCTTCGCCGTGATCCCCTACGGACGCACCTTGCTACCAGTGGAGCTCGACGCCGCGGTGCTGTACTTCTTCGCAGCCGGAGCGGCGACCGAGCTGGCGATCTTCATGGCGGGTTGGGCGAGCCGGAACAAATACTCGCTCCTCGCCGCGATGCGCGCGCTCGCGCAGCTGATCAGCTACGAGCTGCCACTCCTGCTCTCCGTGGTGCCGGTGGTGCTGGCGACCGGCTCTCTCTCCACGAGCGTGATCGTCGAGAAACAGGGCGCGTGGCTCTTCGGCATCCTGCCGCAGTGGCACGTGTTCACGCCGTGGGGATTCGCGGGTTTTCTCATCTTTTTCGTCGCCGCGTTGGCCGAATCCAATCGCTCGCCGTTCGACCTGCCCGAGGCGGAAAGCGAGCTCATCGCCGGACACCTGACGGAATACTCGGGCTTTAAGTACGCCCTCTTCTTCATGGCCGAGTACTTCGGCATGTGCGCGCTCAGCGGCATGGGCGTGACCCTTTTCCTCGGCGGCTGGCAGGCACCGTTCCCCGCCCTCGGATTCATCCCGTCCTACGGCTGGTTCGCGGCCAAGCTGCTGGCCCTGCTTTTCGTGTTCATGTGGATCCGCGCGACGTTCCCCCGCCTGCGCATCGACCAGCTCACGCGTCTCGCGTGGAAATTCCTCGTGCCGCTGGCGCTCGTGAACCTGTTCACGGCCGCCTTCTGGGTCCTTTCCGCAGGCTGGGCCGGACCGCTCGCCTTCGCCCGCTGGCTCGTAGCCGGCGCGCTCGTCGTCGGTCCGTTCCTCGTGCTCGGCCGGCGGCTCAGCGCCGGCCTCGGCCCCCGCACGTACCGCTACGCCTGAACCCCGCCGTGAGCCTCGCCTTCCTCCTCATCGCGTTCCTCACCGTTGCCACCGCGGCGGTCGCGATGGCGCTGCGCAACCTGATCCGCAGCGCGCTGCTGCTCGTGGCGAGCTGGGCCGGCATCGCGGCTTTTTACCTCTGGGCCGGGGCCGAGTTCGTCGCGTTCGCCCAGGTGCTGGTCTACGTCGGCGCCATCTCGATGGTGGTGCTCTTCGCCGTCCTGCTCACGCGCCCGTCGCGGGATGAGGGCGAAGTCACCCCGGCCTCCGCCGGGCGACTCCTGCCCGCGCTCATCGCCGGCGGCGCTATTCTCGGCGTGCTGGTCGGCGCGATCGTCGGCTCGCCATTGCGGACGGCGGCCAAACCGCCGCCGCCGGTGACGGTGCGTGAACTCGGACTCCATTTGATGGGACCCCACGCAGCCGCGCTCGTCGTCATCGGCGCGCTGCTCACCATCGCCCTGTTGGGCGCGATCGTCATCGCCGCGCCGGGCCGGCCGGGGGACCGGGAGGACCCGCGATGAACCTTTCCCCGCTGCATCTGTGCCTGCTTTTCTCGAGCGCGCTCTTTTGCGTCGGGCTGATCGGCGCGCTGTCCCGTAGCAACTCGATCCTCGTCCTGCTCGGCGTCGAGCTGATGCTCAACGCGGGCAACATCAACCTGATCGCCTTCTGGCGCTACGGCCCTGCTCCGGCCGAGGGCACCGGCGTGCTGTTTGTACTGTTCGCGATCGCCATCGCCGCCGCCGAGGCCGCCGTGGGACTGGCCCTGGTGATCGCCGTGCACCGGCACCAGCGGAACATCCGGCTGCAGGAGGCGAACCGCCTGCGCGGCTGAAAAGATGAGCCTGCCCGTCCACTTCCTCTGGCTCATCCCCGCGCTGCCGCTGCTCGCGGCCGGCATCGGCGCCTTCGCCCCCAGCACCGCTCGGCGGGCGACCGCCGGCGCCGCGATCGCGGCGATGGCGATCTCGTTCCTGCTTTCGTGCGGCGCGCTCGCCTCCGCGCTCCGCGACCCTGCCGTCCACGCCGTCCACAACTTCGCGTGGTTCGACCTCGGACACGGGACGCTGCGCCTCGGCTGGCTGCTGGACCCGTTGACCGCGTTGATGTGCGTGATGGTGACCTTCGTCGGCCTGCTGATCTTCGTCTTCAGCACCGGTTACATGGCGGAGGACGCCAACTTCAAACAGTTCTTCTGCTTCCTGAGCCTCTTTGCCGCGGCGATGCTCGGACTCCTCGTCGCCAACAGTCTGCTCCTGCTCTTCGTGTGCTGGGAACTGGTCGGCCTCGCCTCGTACCTGCTCATCGGGTTCTGGTTCCACAAACCGTCGGCCGCCGCCGCGGCGAAGAAGGCCTTCATCACCACCCGTATCGGCGACTTGGGACTGCTCATCGGCCTGCTCTGGCTCTACGACGCCACCGGGTCGCTGCTTTTCTTCGACGCCGGCAAGGGCGTGCTGGAGGCGGGTCCGCTCGCGGCACTCTCCGCCCAGACCACGGTCGGCGGCCTCGCTGTTTCGACCGCGATCGGGCTGCTGATCTTCTGCGGCGCCATCGGCAAGTCGGGCCAGTTCCCGCTGCACGTGTGGCTGCCCGACGCGATGGAGGGCCCCACCCCGGTTTCGGCGCTCATCCATGCCGCGACGATGGTCGCGGCTGGCGTCTTCCTCATCGCGCGCGTCTATCCGCTGATGGCGGCGGATCTCACGCTGCCTTCGGCCCCGCTCCACGCGTTGAGCGTCGTCGCCACGATCGGCGCGATCACCGCGCCGAGGAGGGCGGTGATCGCCGTCGGCCAGAACGACATCAAACGCATCCTGGCCTTCTCCACGGTTTCACAACTCGGCTACATGATGCTCGCGCTCGGCGTCGGCTCGTGGGTCGCCGCGATCTTCCATCTGCTCACGCACGCCTTCTTCAAAGCCCTGCTCTTCCTCGGCGCCGGCTCCGTCATCCGCGCCGCGCACCACGAGCAGGACATCCGCCGGCTCGGCGGTTTGCGCGCGCCGTTGCGGGTGACCTTCGCGACGTTCGCCGTCGGCATGATGGCTCTGGCCGGCGTGCCGTTCCTGTTCTCCGGTTTCTGGAGCAAGGAGGCCGTCCTGCACGCGGCGCACGGCTGGACTGTTTCCCAGCTACCCTTCGCCGCCGGGCTCATCGCGGTCGTGCTCACGGCCTTCTACATGACCCGCCTCGTCGCGGAGGCGTTTTTCGGGGAACCACTGGGAGACGGCGCCGCCCACGCGCATGAGAGCCCCGCGGTCATGACGGTGCCGCTGCTACTGCTTGCGGTTTGCGCGGTGTTGCTCGGTTTCCTCGGCACGCCGTGGTGGCCGTGGCTGCAGCGCACGCTGGACCCGACGTTTGCCGCGGAGCCCGGCGAC
>JBEGJD010000520.1:0-11022 GCA_041184765.1 Verrucomicrobiota bacterium
TCTGGCAGCTGAACCTCGGCACCTCGTGGCTGACGTTCGGCCGCCTGCGACCCCTGCACACCAACGCGGTCATCTTCGCGTTCGTGGGCAACATGATGTTCGCCGGCGTGTACTATTCGACGCAGCGGCTCGTGAAGGCGCGGCTCGCGAGCGACTTCCTGTCGGCGCTCCACTTCTGGGGCTGGCAGTCGATCATCGTCGCCGCGGCGGTGACGCTCCCGCTCGGGCTCACCCGCGGCAAGGAGTACGCGGAGCTGATCTGGCCGATCAACCTCGCGGTCGCGCTGGTCTGGGTGGTCTTCGCGGTGAACTTTTTCTGGACGCTCGCGCGGCGCCGCGAGCCGAGCCTTTACGTCGCGATCTGGTTCTACATCGCGACGATCGTGACGGTGACGCTGCTGTATGTCGTCAACCACCTGTCGCTGCCGACCTCGTTGACGCACAGCTATCCGGTGTTCGGCGGCGTGCAGGACGCGCTGGTGCAGTGGTGGTACGGGCACAACGCC
Source organism: Verrucomicrobiota bacterium (assembly GCA_041184765.1). Lineage (GTDB taxonomy): Bacteria > Verrucomicrobiota > Verrucomicrobiia > Opitutales > Opitutaceae > ER46. The sequence continues at coordinate 507 of JBEGJD010000520.1, forward strand.
GTGGCGTTCTTCCTCACCACGCCGATCCTGGGCATCATGTACTACTTCCTGCCGAAGGCGGCGGAGCGGCCGGTGTATTCGTACCGGCTCTCGGTGGTGCATTTCTGGTCGCTCGTCTTCGTCTACATCTGGGCCGGGCCGCACCACCTGCTGAACACCGCGCTGCCCGACTGGCTGCAGACGCTCGGCATGACCTTCTCGCTGATGCTTTGGGCGCCCTCCTGGGGCGGCATGTTGAACGGTCTCCTCACGCTACGCGGCGCGTGGGACCGGCTGCGGACGGATCCGGTGCTGAAGTTCATGGCCGCGGCGGTGACGTTCTACGGCATGGCGACCTTCGAGGGGCCGCTCCTCTCGATCAAATCGGTCAACGCCCTCGGCCACTACACCGACTGGATCATCGGCCACGTCCACGGCGGCGCGCTCGGCTGGAACGGCTTCATGGCGGCCGGCATGATCTACTGGCTCCTGCCGCGCCTCTGGAACCGCCCGCTCCATTCGGTCGCCCTCGCCAATCTCCACTTCTGGATCGGGACGGTCGGCATCCTGCTGTACATGGCCGCGATGTGGACGAGCGGCATCACGCAGGGGCTGATGCTCGGCGCCACGGCGGACAACGGCACGGTGCTCGCGTATCCTAACTTCCTGGACACGCTGAACACCATCCGGCCGCTGATGCTGATGCGTGTCGTCGGCGGTGCCCTGTATCTCGCCGGCTTCGTGCTCCTCTGCTACAACACGTGGCGCACGGTCGCCGGCGCCGAGGCGGTGAACGGCACCGTTGAGGTCGCGGCCGAAGAGGGGGCGCCGGAGCCGCGGCTCGGGTTGCTGGCCACCTTCCTCAATCCGCCGGTGATGTTCTCCCTCCTCGGCACCGGTTTCGCGTGCGCGTGGATGTTCGGCGCCGAGGCGCTCAGCATCCTCGGGCTCGTCGGAACCCTGCTGTGCGTCGTGCTCGGCTACGCGCACTGGGAGTCGCGCGGCAAGGCGTGGGCGGGCTGGTACGAACGGCTGCTGGTGAACACCGCACCGTTTACCATCCTGACGTTTATCGCGGTCGCCGCCGGCGGCCTCATCCAGATCGTGCCGCTCGCCATCTCCCATCGCGCGGCCAACGTCGAGGACCGCAAGCAGGTGCCCTACACGCCGCTCGAGCTGGCGGGCCGCGACATCTACGTGCGCGAGGGCTGCTACACCTGCCATTCGCAGATGATCCGCACGCTGGTGCCCGACGTGCTCCGCTACGGCGACTACTCGCGTCTCGGGGAGTCCATCTACGACCATCCGTTCCAGTGGGGGTCGCGACGCACCGGGCCCGACCTCGCGCGCGTCGGCGGGAAATACCCCAACGTCTGGCACCTCCGCCACATGGAGGACCCTCGGGCGATCTCCGTCGGCTCCAACATGCCTTCGTACGCTTGGCTCCTGCGCAACGACACCGACGTCGCAGCCTTGCCCGCCAAGCTCTCCGTTCAGCGCACGCTCGGGGTGCCGTACCCGAACGGGACGCCGGAACAGATCCGCTCCCGGGTGGACGCCCAGGCGAAGGGGATCGCGGCCGACCTGAAAACCGCCGGCGCCTACATCGCCCCGGAGAAGGAGATCATCGCGCTCATCGCCTACCTGCAGGTTCTTGGCCGCTCCGAGGCCGTCGCCGCGCCCAGGCCCGAAACACGCGCCTCGCAGTAAAACCCTACTCATGTTCCGCCGACTCGCCTTCGAGAACACCGCCGCGTTGTTCACCTTCGCGGCGTTCGTCACCGCCGCCTCGATCTACGTCGCCATGACCTGGCGCGCCTTGCGGATGAAGCGCCCGCAGGTCGCCGCGTTCGAAAACCTGCCATTCGCCACCCCCACGCCTTCCGCCCGCCATGAGTCCCGTGCCTCCCGTTGATCCCGAGGAAAACGAAATCCGGCCGCACGTCTACGACGGCATCCGGGAGTACGACAAACGCCTCCCGAACTGGTGGCTGTATACGCTCTATATCACCATCGTGTTCTGGGTCGGCTACTGGGGCTACTACGAGTGGTTCCGCGTCGGTCCGACCGGTGCGCAGGACGTCGCCGCCGAGATGGCCCGGATCGAGGCCGCCCGGCTTTCCGCGGCGCAGCTGGATGACGCGAGCCTCTGGAAGATGAGCCGTAATCCCGAGTTCGTCACCGCCGGCAGGGCGGTCTACGAGAGCGCCTGCGCCGCCTGCCACCTGGCGAGCTTGCGCGGCAAAGCCGAGAGTCCCGTCGCGATCGGGCCCGATCTGACGGACACAACCTGGGTCCATGGCGGCCGCCCGACGGAGATACACGACCTCATCACGAAAGGGGTCCTCGCCAAGGGAATGCCCACCTGGGGACCTGTGCTCGGGGCGAAGAAGATCGGCGAGGTCACCGCCTACATCATGAGCAAGCACCAGGAGGGCGAACCAGTCGTGATCGCCCCGCCGGTCGCGCCCTAGGCGCGGCCGCCCCGGCCTCCCACATGCCGAGCGATCCGCGATCCGACGTTACCCCAGTCCCCGCAAGTTCCGGACGACCCGCGACCCGCGCCGGCGCTCCGGCGCCCTCGCTTGAGTCGGTCACGACGATCCGGTCCGACGGTTCGCGTCCGTTTCTCTTTCCCGCCGCGACGCGCGGCCGTTTCACGACGGCTCGCCGCATCGTGGCGCTCGTCCTGCTGGTATTCTACATGTCGTTGCCGTGGATCCCGGTGAACGGACATCCGGCGGTGCTCCTCGATCTGGTCGACCGCCGTTTCCATCTCCTCGGGCTTCCTTTCGCGGCGCAGGACATGTGGCTCCTCTTCTTCGTCCTGACCGGGCTCGGCTTCTCGCTTATCTTCATCACCGCCCTCTTAGGACGCATCTGGTGCGGCTGGGCCTGTCCGCAGACGGTTTTCCTCGAGCATGTTTTCCGGCCGATCGAACGCCTGATCGAGGGTGACGCGCTCGCGCGCCGCAAACTCGACGAGGCGCCGATGTCGTGGCGGAAGTTCCGGATCCGCGCCCTGAAACACACCGTCTACGTTTTGGTCGCGGCGTTCTTCACGCACCTGTACCTCGCCTACTTTGTGTCCGTGCCGGAGGTCTGGCACATGGTGAGCAGCGCGCCCGCCGAGCATTGGGGAGTGTTTGTGTTCATGGCCGCGTACACCGGGCTCACCTATTTCATCTTCGCATGGTTCCGGGAGCAGGTGTGCATCGTGATCTGCCCGTACGGACGCATCCAGTCGGCCCTCACCGACGACCACACGCTGGTGATCGGCTATGACCGCGCGCGAGGTGAACCACGCGGTCGCGCTGGCACGCCCGGCGCCGGGGACTGCGTCGCGTGCAGCCGCTGTGTGCAGGTCTGTCCGACCGGCATTGATATCCGCCATGGCCTCCAGATGGAGTGCGTCGGCTGCACCGCCTGCATTGACGCGTGCGACGATGTCATGCGGCGCACGGGTCGCGCGGCCGGGCTGATCCGTTACGACTCCCAGCGTGGCTTCGCGAAGGAACGCACGCGTTGGATCCGCCCGCGGACGATCGTTTACTTTGTCCTGCTGCTAGCCGGCGCGTCGGTCGCGAGCTGGGCGGTCTCCACGATCAAGCCCGCGAATTTCGGTGTCACCCGCATGACCGGCGCGCCCTACATCGTGGACGCCTCCACAGTGCGGAATCAGTTCCTCGTGCGTATCGTGAACAAGCGCAACGCACCGCGGCGGTTCACGGTGGCGGTGGAGCGTGCGCCGGAGGGGGTCGTGCTTTCCGGGCTCACGGAGCCGGTGGAGGTCCCGGCGCTGGGCGAGGTCGTTCGCCCGCTGATCCTGCAGCAGGAGCGGCCGCGTTACACCGGTGTTTTCCACTTCGTGGTCACGGTCACGGACGAGGCCGGCACGTTCACGCTGCGGCGCGAGGTGGAATTCCTCGGTCCGGAGGCCCGCCTGCTGCGCGACGAAGAAGAGGAGGCGCGTCGTGCCCGCCGGTGATTCCAGTCCGTCGGCCCGGCCGTCGCGCCTGTGGCTGTGGTTTGTCGCCGCGTTCGCGGTGCAGCTCGCCGCGTGGGGCTGCTGGCTCACGCTCGCTTCGAGGCACCGCGTGCAGGAGGTGCCGGTGGTGCGGGTGCGCTGACCCTGATGGAACTCGCCGGAATCAACTCTCCCGCGGCGGCCTTGGTGGCTGGTTTGGTCACCAGCCTGCACTGCGCCGGTATGTGCGGCCCGCTCGCGTGCGGCCTCATGCCGGTGCGCGGGGAGCGGGTGGATGGCGGCACGGTGGCCACCGTGTATCACCTTTCGCGTTTGGCTGGCTACACCGCGCTCGGCGCGCTGGCGGGAGGTTTGGGGCGGCTGCCGTTTTCCTTCGTTCCCGGGCCCGTGCTGCGCTGGCTGCCGTGGCTGGGCGTGCTCCTCTTCCTCGGGCTGGCTCTGCGCTGGGACCGGCATCTGCCGAAGCCGGCGCTGCTCGCGCGGCTTTCGTGGCGGTTGCGGCCCGCCGGGGCCGGTCGTTCGCCACTGGCTGGTGCGGCGTTGCTCGGATTGTTCACGCCGCTGCTGCCGTGCGGACCGCTGTATTTCCTCGTGGCGCTGTCTTTGCTGGCAGGTTCCGCCCTGCGTGGCGCGGAGTTCATGCTGGCCTTCGGACTCGGCACGGTGCCGCTGCTTTGGCTCGCGCAGGCTCAGTTCCAACGGGTGCGGCGCCGGCTTTCGCCGCTCTGGCTCAACCGCACGCGGGTCGCGCTGGCGCTGGTCGCCGCCGTGACCATCGGTTGGCGGCTGCGGGCGACGCTCGGGTTCCCCGGGTCGGATCCGTTCAGCCTCGTCTGCCAATAGTCCCATGAGCGCGACCGCCGCTTTGCCAACGCCGTCCGCCCGGGCCGTCCGTCCGGTCTGCCGCCACTGCGGCGCCCCGCTGGCTGATGAAAAGGCGCGCGGGGCGGGGTTCTGCTGCGCCGGATGCGCGTACGTTTTCCGGCTGGTGCACGAGCACGGCCTCGACGGGTACTATCGCATCAAGGACGAGGTGACGGTGCCGGCCGACGCCGCGGTCTTCCAGCCGCGTGACTTTGATTGGCTGGAGGAGGCGCAGCGGGCGGCCGAGCAGAACGCGGGCACGGGAGTGCCCGTTCTCACGCTCGACGTGCAGGGCATCTCCTGCGCCGGCTGCGTGTGGCTCATCGAGCGCATCTTCCAACAGCAACCCGGCGCGCGGGACATCGTGGTGAACGCGCAGTACGGCTCGATGCGCCTGCGGTGGACGGCCGGGGCGTTCTCCGCGGCGGAGTTCGCCCGCAAATTGCAGGCCTTCGGTTATCTCACCGGACCGGCGGGCGCGGACACGTCCGAGCCGGAGAGCCGCGGCTTGGTCCGCCGGATCGGGCTGTGCGCGGCGTTCGCGATGAACGTCATGCTCTTCTCGCTTCCCGTTTACTTCGGGATGGAGCGGGACTTCGAGTGGGCCGGGCTGTTCGCGTTGCTGAACGCGGCCTTCGGCACGCTCAGCCTGCTAGTTGGCGGGACTTATTTTCTCTGTCGGGCCGCTCGCGCGCTCCGCGAGCGCACGATGCACATCGACCTGCCCATCGCGATTGGGATCGTCGGCGCGTATCTCGGCTCCGTGTACGGGTGGCTCGCGGGTGAGGAGCGTTTTGTCTACTTCGACTTCGTCTCCGCCTTCATCCTGCTCATGCTCACCGGCCGCTGGGCGCAGGTCGCCGCGGTCGAACGCAATCGCCGGCGCTTGCTCCGCCATCAACCCCAGGCGCGCCGTATCCGGCTCGCGGGGGGAGGGGAGGTTGCCCCCTCGGATTTGCGGTCCGGTCAGCGGATGCTGCTCGTCGCGGGGCAGACGCTGCCCGTCGAGTCGCGCTTGGAGGCTACGGAGGCGGTCTTCTCGCTCGCTTCGATCAACGGCGAGTCCGAACCGCGTTCGTTCCGCCGCGGCCAGCGCGTTCCCGCCGGCGCGGTTAATATCGGCCGCGAGCCCGTGGAGCTTGAGACCCTGCAAGGCTGGTCTGATTCCCTGCTGGCGCGGTTGCTGGAACCGGGCCGGCGCGGCGAGGCCCGCCATCCGCTGCTAGAACGCGTCGTGCGGGGCTACGTGGTCGGCATTTTGCTCGTGGCGATGCTTTCCGGCGCCGCGTGGGGATGGTTTTCCGGCGATGTCGCGCGGTCCTGGTCGGTGGTCACCGCGGTCCTGGTCGTTTCCTGCCCGTGCGCCATCGCCCTTGCGTTTCCGCTGGCGGATGAAATGGCGACAGTGGCGCTCCGCCAGCGCGGGGTATTCGTCCGCGAGGCCGACCTTTGGCCGCGACTGGCCCGCGTGCGTCAGGTGGTATTCGACAAGACCGGGACCCTCACGTTGGAGACACCGGCCCTGATCAACGCGGAGGCGATCACCGGGCTTTCAGCGGAGGCGCGGGATGCCCTGCACACGCTGGTCCGCGGGTCGGCCCATCCGGTGAGCCAGGCCTTACTGGAGCATCTTTTATCCTCCGGTCCGGCCGGAGTCATCGCGGGTGAGGTTCGTGAAACGGTCGGTGCAGGGGTCGAGATTGGCGAGTGGTCGCTGGGCCGGGCGGGCTGGCGCTCGCGCCGGCTGGAGGCGGAAGGAACAGAGCTTTGCCACCGGGACGTGGTGGTCGCGCGTTTCCACTTCTCCGATTCCGCGCGCGTAGACGCCCGCGCGGAGATCGCCGCGCTCGCCCGTCGAGGGCTGGGGGTACACATCCTGAGCGGGGACCAGCCGGGCAAAGTTGCGGCGCTTGCCGGCGAACTCGGAGTCGAGGCCGGGCGGGCGCGCGGTGACCTGTCGCCGATCGATAAGGCCGCGTGCCTCGAGGCGATCGGGCCCGACTCAACCCTGATGTTGGGCGACGGCGCCAACGACAGCCTGGCGTTCGACCGAGCGCTTTGCCGGGGCACGCCGGTCATCCATTGCGGTGTGCTCGCGGGAAAGGCGGACTTCTATTACCTTGGCCGCGGTATCGGCGGGATCCGGGTGCTATTTGAGTCCGACGACATCCGGCGCCGCACGCATGCGGTCATTCTCTTTTTCTCCATCGGCTACAATCTGCTCGCGGTCGGATTGGCCGTCGCGGGCCGGATGAGCCCGCTGCTCGCGGCGATCCTGATGCCGGTGAATTCACTGGTCACACTGGCGATCGTTTCGGCCGGCATGCGTCGTGCGTTCCGGCGCGTGGCCCGGTGAGGCGGACCCGGAGTTGTTGGGCGAAAAAGGGAAAGGGCGCGGGCCCCATGCCCGCGCCCGTGTTCCCACATACCCAACAAACTATTTCTTCGCGGCCTTGGGGCCGGGAGTGATCACGACGGGGCAGCCGGCCCGCATGAGCACGCCATGCGTGGTGCTGCCAACGAGCAGATCGTAAAGCGCGGTGTGTCCGTGCGATCCCATCACGATGTAGCTGGCGCCGAGGGTTTTCGCCTGCTCGACGATCAGCCGGATGGGCGGGCCGTTGAGTTGCACCGTCTCGACCTGCACCTGCGCGGCCTTGAGCTTCGCTTCCAGCTCCGCGAGCCGGCGCGCCGCGTTCTTTTCACCGGCGGCCATGATCTCCGCGAGGTTGTCGACGAGGGCCGAGTACTCGTTGGTGATCGCGGGCGGTTGCAGGACGGTCATCAGTACCACCTTGCCGTCCATCGCGCGGGCCAGATTCGCGGCCTCGGCCACCACCGCTTCGGTGGCGCCGGAGAAATCAATCGGGGCAAGGATTGTTTTCATGCGTGAACAATACCCCGTGTCACCGCGTCCAGCCACGCGGGCCTTGCGGTTGACTGCGCTTCCCTTGCCGGTTCCGAACGCTCAGTCCGAACGGCGCAGCAGGAAGGCCCCGCCGCCGTCGTGTCCCGCCACCCATGGCTGGCTGAGCACCGAGCGCTCGATCGTGAAGGGGCCGCCGGCCTTGCTGGCCTTGAACGCGCGCACCACTTGCTCGTTCTCCTCGGTGTCGATGCTGCAGGTGGAGTAGACCAGCCGCCCGCCCGGCGCGACGAGCCGCGCTGCCGCGTGGAGCAGGGACAATTGCTGCTCTGGATGCTTGCGGAAGTCGCCGGCCTGCAGGCGCCACTTCACGTCGACCCGGTGGCGCATCACGCCGGTGTTGGAACAGGGGACATCCAGGAGCACGGCATCGTACACGGCGGGCAGCCGGTGCTCGCGCAGGACGCCGCCGAGGCCGGGCGAAAGCAGATCCGCCTGCACCAGGGCGACGTCGAGGTCGGCGATGCGCGCGAGGTTTTCCTTCAACCGATCCACGCGGGGGCCCGGTTGATCGATCGCGACCAAGTGGCCGGGCGTTTTTACCCCCGGGGCCGCGCCGGCCGCCATCGCGTCGGCGATCATCAGGCTTTTTCCACCCGGCGCGGCGCAGAGGTCGAGGACCGACTCCCCCGCGGTTGGCGCCAGCAGTTCCACGGGCAAACGGGTCGCGGGGTCCTGGAGATAGAGTTTTCCGGCGCGGAGAAGTGGCTCGACCACGGACCAGTTGCCCGGGGGGACCTCGAGAAAGCCGGGCCACTTCGAGGCCTTGAGGGCGGCGGGCACAGGCTCACCTGCCGCCGTCGCGCGCCAACGCGCGTAAACCGGCGCGGGCTGCTGGTTCCATTCCAGAAGCGATCGCGTCCCCGCCGGACCGAATTGCGCCAGCCATGAACGCACCAGCCACGCCGGGTGGGAAAAGTATTCACCCAACTCCGCGGGGTCCGCGTTCAGGACCGGGGCCGGGCAACCCAGGGGTTCCGCGAGCCGGCGGACCACGGCATTGACGAGGCGCGCCTCGGCCGGGCTCGCCAGCGCCTTCGTCTGCTCCACGGCGTGATGAACAATCTTCGCCACGCGGCCGGTGTCATTGTCCGCCGCGGCCTCGATGAGCTCGTACCCCGCGACGAAGAGCACTGCGCGGGTCGAGAACCGCGGGGGATGCGCCACCAACCGGGCGAGGGAGGCGTCGATCCGGCCGAAATGCCGCACGACTCCGATCACCAGATGCTGGCAGCGGGAGCGTTCGGAGCCGGCAAAAGTGGGCGGCAACGTCTCCAACAAGGCGTCCAGCCGCTCCCGGCGCTCCAGCCAGCGAGCGACCAGGCGCGCAGCGGCGACCCAGGGTGTGGGGATGATTGTCGAGGGAGCTGAGTCGGAAGACGGCATGAGGACGTTGGCGGAATTGACCGATGGAGCACTCCCCGAACCTCAGTTTGACAAGGGAAAGGAATGTCCGCTCAACTGTCCCGTTCAGGACCTCGATCAAGCAACCATGAATTCCGAAGCCCTCTCCGCGCTCATTGCCAAGTCGCCCTCGCTCAAGGCCTCCAAGGCCAAGCTCGAGGCCATGGAACCGGGTGCGTATGTGGTTCACCGGAGCTGGGGTTTCGGCCAGATCAAGAAGTACGACGAGGCGGCCCAGAAGCTGATCATCGATTTCAAGGGCAAGAAGGGCCACCCGATGGATCCGGCTTTCTGCATCGGCACCATGGACGTGCTTTCGCCCAAGGATCTGCGCGTCCGCAAGGAGACCGACACCAAGGCGATCGAGTCGCTTATCGCCGAAAACCCGGCCCAGCTCGTGGTCGACGCCTTGCAGGCTTATCCCAACAACGCCGCCACGGCCATCGAGATCGAGCTGATGCTCGCCGAGGTGCTAGGCGAGGAGCGTTTCAAGAAGTGGTGGTCCGGCGCCAAGAAGGCGATCGCCAAGGATCCGCGCATTTCCATCCCGGCCAAGAAGACCGAGTGCTACATCCTGCGGGAGACCCCCGTTTCCGCGGAGGATGAGATCGTGGAGCAATTCCTCTCCACCCGTTCGGCCCGACGTCGTATCAAGCTGGCCGAGGACCTGATGGCCGCCGGCGTCCACAAGGAAGCCAAGGCCGACCTTGTGCGCGTCCTGCAGGGACTGGCCGATGTCGTCCGCGACTCGAACCAGTTGGACCTCGCCGAGCGCCTCTACGGTGCCTCGGTACGTGATGATCTGGCCAAGGCGCTCGGGCAGGAAAACGCCTTCGAGCCCGCCCAGGGCACGGTCATCGCCAATATCCGCGACCTTCCCGGCATCGCCGAGAAGATCCCGGTGCAATTCCAGTCCCGTTTCCTGGAGCTGGTCCAAGCCACCCATCCGATCGAGGCGGAGGACGTGCTGTTTTCGCTGCTCAAGGTTTCCCAGGGCAAGTTCACCACCGAGTGCATCAACTTCCTCATCGAGCAGGGCCACGCCGCCAAGCTCGCGGAGACGCTGCGCCGCTGGCAGACCGAGCAGAACCTGCGCGCTCCGGTGCTGCTCTGGATCGTCAAGAACCGGCACTCGAAGAAATTCGCCAAGCTCCTCAACGACCTCATCTCACCCCGCCTGCTCGGCGCGATCTTTTTCGCGATCGATTACGAGGCGCTGCAGACGTCCAGCGCGCGCCGCATCCCGCTGGCCGATATCCTCAGCGAGGACACCGATCTCATCTCCGACCTGCTTTCCACGGCGGATCCCGAGACCGCTCGCGACCTGGCCAACGCCCTCATGCTGAACCAGGGCT
>JBEGJD010000521.1:0-2711 GCA_041184765.1 Verrucomicrobiota bacterium
GGGGTCGATCGCCGCGTGCGGCGCGCGCCGGAGGCAGCGGGCAGCGGCTACAAGTGAGGCTGCCGCTCCGCACGTTTCGCGGCCAGCTGCTGCTGGTCTTCGTGCCGGTGCTCGCGCTGGCGCAACTGACGACGTGGTACCTCGTCGGGCGCTTCAACGAGCGCGAGGCCCGCCACCAGATTGACGTCAGTCTCCAGCAGGCGGCCCACTCCTTTCGCCGCGTTGTGGCCGACCGGAACGCCCACCTCCGCACCGGGGCGCGCAGCGCCGCCCGCGACCACCAGATTCGCCAGCTGGTGAGTGGCGACGATCCCGCCACCCTCGCCTCCGCCCTGCAAAGCCTGCGCGGCACCACGGACAGCTCGGTCGTCGTCATCCTCGACCCCGCCGGGAAGGTGGTCGCATCCGCCGGCCGCGGCGCACCGGAACCCACGCTCGCACCGCGACTGATCACGCTCGCCGAAGCGGATGACTCCCCGCGACCCAGCGCGGCGGGCTACGGCCACTTCGGCGGGGTGCTGCACTCCGTCGTGCTCGTGCCGGTGCAGGCCGGCTCGGAGGTCATCGCCTGGCTGTTGATCGGGTTCCGCATCGACCGCGAGTTCGCCTCCGACCTCAAGCGCCTGACCGGCAGCGATCTCTTGTTCCTCGGGGAGAACGGGGACGCGCTCGCTGGCACGCTGCCTGACTCCGCGCACGCGCCGATCGCCGCAGCCCTGCGGACGACCCGCGCCCACTCCGCCCTACGCCAGATCACGATCAACGGCGGCGCCTCGCTCGCCGCCTTCCGTCCGTTGCTCACCGGCAAGGACCAGATCGCCACCCTCGCCTTGGTCTACTCGCTCGACGAAAAACTCGCGCCCTCGCGGCTAGCCGGACGTTACCTCGCGCTCGTGACGGTCGGGGCGCTGGTAGTCGCCGCCGCCATCGCGTTGGCGTTCGCGCGCAGTCTGGCCCGCCCGATCGAGCGTCTCGCCGCCCACACGGAGCGCATCGGTGCCGGCGACTACGAGACCAGGGTGGCAGTCGACCGCGCCGACGAACTCGGCCGCCTCGCCGGCGCGATGAACGCGATGTCCGCCGGCCTGGCCGAGCGCGACCGCGTCCGCGACCTGCTCGACAAGAACGTCTCCCCGGAGGTCGCCGCCCGCCTTCTCCGTGACGGCGCGACGCTGGGCGGCGAGGAAAGGGAAGTCACCGTCCTGTTCGCCGATCTCCGCGGTTTCACCACACTCAGCGAGCGTCTAACGCCTCCGGAATTGCTCGCGCTGCTAAACCGCTACCTCGACCGGATGAGCGGAGCGATCGAGGCACACGGCGGCGTGATCGATAAATTCATCGGCGACGCGATCATGGCGTTGTTCGGCGCTCCGGTCGCGCAAGGCGATGCGCCGGCCCGCGCGATCGCCGCCGCGCTGGCGATGGAAACCGCCCTCGCCGCGCTCAACGCCGAACTCGCCGCGGAGAGCCGCCCTCCCCTCGCGATCGGGGTCGGCATCAACACCGCCCGCGTGGTCGCCGGCAACATGGGCTCCAGCCGGCGCCTCAATTATTCCGTCATCGGCGACGGCGTGAACGTTGCCGCCCGCCTGCAGGCCCTCACCCGCGTCGTTGACTACCGTACCAATATCATCCTCAGCGCCGCCACGCGCGCCGCGGCCGGCTCGGCGGGCGCGGCTTCCCGCCCGCTCGGAACCGTGGCGGTGAAGGGCCGCAGCGAGCCGGTGGAGATCTTCGCGGTGGACGCCGGCAACGTTACGGGAAACAACCCGCCCTCCCAAACCGACACCCCGTTTCTCTCCTGATGAAAATCCTCTTCCTCGGCGGCACCGGCGTCATCAGCACGGCTTGCACGCGGCTCGCGGTCGCCCGCGGCCTCGACGTCACGCTCCTCAACCGTTCCAGCCGCGACGGCATTCCGGGCACGCGTCAGATCACGGCTGACATCACGCGGACCGCCGAAGCGGCCATGGCGCTGGCGGGCAAGGCGTGGGACGCCGTCGTCGACTTCATCGCGTTCGACCGCGCCTCCGTCGAGCAACGCCTCGAGCTGTTCCGCGGCCGCACGGCGCAGTACGTGTTTATCAGCACGACCAGCGCCTACCAGAAACCCGCCGCCCACCACCTGCTCACCGAATCGACCCCGCTCGCTAATCCGTTCTGGGAGTACTCGCGTCTCAAGATCGCCGCCGAGGACCGCCTCCAGCTGGCGCTCCGCGAGGAGGCCTTCCCCGTCACGATCGTCCGTCCCTCGCTCACCTACGACGATCCGAGCATCCCGCTCGCCATCAACGCGCGCGGAAAGAGTTTTACCAACATCGCCCGCCTCCGCGCCGGCCGACCGCTGATCATTCCCGGCGACGGCCTGTCGCTCTGGACGATCACGCACAGCAGCGATTTCGCGAAGGGCCTCATCGGACTGCTCGGACATCAGGGCGCGATCGGCCACGCATTCCACATCACCTCCGACGAGGCTCTGACGTGGAACCAGATTTACCAGGCCGTCGCCGACGCCGCCGGAGTGGCGCAGCCGAGGTTCGTGCACATCGCCTCGGATTTTATCGCCGCGTGCCTGCCGGAGTACACGGGCACGCTGCTCGGCGACAAAGCCAACTCGGCTGTCTTCGACACCACCAAGATCAAGCGCTTCGTCCCCGACTTCGTCGCGACAACGCGGTTTCGCGACGGCATCGCGCAAGCGGTCAAGTGGT
>JBEGJD010000522.1:0-5142 GCA_041184765.1 Verrucomicrobiota bacterium
GGAAAGGACGCCATCCTGCTCGCGTGGCTGTCGGAGATCTCCGGCGTGGAGTCCAAACGGCTCGCCGAGGAAATCTTCAACTCCGGCTCGGTCATCCTCGCCAACCCGCCCGAAAAGATCGTCCGTTCGGACTTCAAGATCTACGAAGAGGAAGGCGTTCGCTTCTCGGTCTCCCAAGTCGAGGAACTCGGCTTCGGCAACTTTCAGGCGCAGGCCAAACTGATCGCGCGGGCGGTCGACGAGCTGCGGGAATCGGAAAAACTGGCCTTCGCCTGCCTGCTCGTGACCGACATCAACACCCAAAACTCGCTGCTGCTGGTGAAGGGCGACGCCACCCTGATCAGCCGAATCAGCTATCCGCACGTGGAGCAGGACGAGATTTTCGACCTTCCGGGAGTTGTCAGCCGCAAGAAACAGCTGATCCCTTTCCTTACGACCCTGCTGAAGGAGCTCTCGGCCGAGGGCTCCCTGCCCGTTGCCGGAAGCAGCTCGGCTCCGTTCAAGCGCCGCCGGAAATAGCCCCGACGGCGCTCCCGTTCAGATGTGGATGGCCTCGCCGGATGTCGCCGCCGCCGCTTCCATCAAGGCCTCGCTGAGAGTCGGATGAGCGTGGATGGCGCGGTGAACCTCCTCCGCGGTTCCCTCCATGTTCATCGCGAGCACGTACTCCGCGATCAGCTCCGGGGCCTCGTTGCCGAGGATGTGCACACCCAGGATTTCGCCGGTCTTCGCCTCAGTGATGACCTTCACGAAACCTTCCGAGTCACCCGCGGCGACCGCCTTGCCTGAGGCCGTGAACGGGAACTTCCCGATTTTGTAGGAGAGACCCTTTTCCTTGCAGGCCTTCTCGGTCAGCCCGGTGCTCGCGATCTGCGGCTGGCAGTAGGTGCAGCCGGGGAAGATCTTGACCCGACCGCCGTGGGAATGGCCGAAAATCGCATTCACCGCGTTGACCGCCTCAAAGGTCGCGACGTGGGCGAGCCAGGGCGGACCGATGATGTCTCCCGCCGCATAGATGCCCTTCACGCTCGACTGGTAGTTGTCATCGACCTTCACGTACCCGCGTTCAAGCGCCAGTTGCACCTTGCTGGAAACGGCCCCCTCCAGGTTGGGAGTCACGCCGATGGCGAGCAGAAGGCACTCGGCCTCAATTTCCGTCGAGTTGGACTCACCCTGCTTCACCAGACTGAGCTCCACCTTGGTCTTACCGACGCGGATATTCTCCACCTTGGTGTTGGTGTGGACGGCGATGCCGGACTTCTCGAACGAGCGCTGCAGGGCCTTCGCGACCTCCTCGTCCTCGACGGGGACGATCTGCGGCAACATTTCGACGAGCGCCACCTTCGAACCGAAGGCGTTGAAGAAGTAGGCGAACTCCACGCCGATGGCACCGGCGCCCATGATGACGATCGATTTCGGCGCGGTCGCGCGGGGCTCCAAAGCTTCACGTGAGGTCATCACGCGCACGCCATCCACGGGGACATCCGGCAGCCGCCGCGGCTTGCAGCCCGTCGCGAGCAGCACGTTTTTCGCGCGGAGAAACTTCCCCTTCTGGGCACCCTCGGTGATCTCGACCATCCCCGGCACGGTCACCTGGGCCCGGCCGACGATGTAATCGACCTTGTTCTTGCGAAAAAGGAACTCGACCCCCTTGGCCATCTGGCCCGCGACCGTGCGCGAGCGGTCCATCACCTTGCGGAAATCGAACCCAAGTCCCTTCGTCTCCAGACCGAACGCGTCGGCCTTCTGGAACGAGCGGTACAATTCAGCGCTCTTCAGCAGCGCCTTGGTCGGAATGCAGCCCCAGTTGAGGCAGGTGCCGCCCGCGCGCTCGAGCTCGATGCAGGCGACCTTTTTGCCGAGTTGCCCGGCACGGATCGCGCCCGCGTAACCCGCGGGACCTCCGCCGATGACGACCAAATCGTATTCGTTACTCTCAACCATTCGGTGACCGTCGCGAGCACCGTCGACACCGTCAAACGGAAACTCGGCCCGAGGAAGTACGCGAATCGCGCGCCCTCCTCACCGCAGATGAACCCGCCCCGTCACCTCCAGGATCGTGGCGCCCTTTGCCGACAATCTCCGTTCAAGCCGAAGGAGCCGTCCTTCCAAATTCTCGCTTGCGCCCGCCGCGGGATCGCTCCTTGTTCTGCGCTCTTTCGCGCACCCGTAGCTCAATTGGATAGAGCATCTGACTACGGATCAGAAGGTTTGGGGTTCGACTCCCTACGGGTGCGCCAATTTTCCTTCTAGGGCAAAGGGACGCACAAAGGGCCCGCTAAAACTTCCCGATCCAGGAACGCGGCGCCGGCGGAAATGGCACGGCTACCGGTCCCAGGGAAACTTCACCGTCGGAGGCGCGGCGTAGCGCCTCATCGTGAGCGCGAGCCGTGCACCTGCGCCCGGGGCCAACCGGACCGTAAAATCGCGCTCGCCGACGGACAGGACTTTCCCGTTCACCTCCACGGTCTCGATCCGGTGCTCTCCGTACGCGCCACCCTGCACGACCACGGTGTGCGCCGCGGTGGGGCTGAGATTGACCAGCGTGACGACCGTGCTCGTGTCTCCTAGCTCACTCACAAGCGCACCCACATCCTCGGGCACGCCGGCTCGTTTCCGCTCAGGATCGAAATAGCGCAGGCGCGCGTTCATCAGCTCGCCCGCGCGACCCGGCGGGATCGCGCCCCACATGAGCTGCTGAAGCGCGCCGACCGAGGCGGGATTGTAGTTCATCATGTTGTCGGCGAGCCGGCGGTCCGCGGTGGTCGTGTCGCGACGATAGCCCTCGGCGCGACGCGTCATCGCGGTCAGGTCACGCCGCAGGGCTTCCTCGGGGAAACCGGGGTTTTTTCCTTCGAGATACATGAGCCACTCGCTGTCGCGCACGCGCGCGCGGTCGTCGGCGCGTTGCGACCAATACCAGACCTCGAGTGCGCCGACGTTCCACGGCGTGCGCTGCCAGCCATACCACCCCTCGGCGCCGAACATCGTCGGGTATTCCCTGGTTCCGTCGGGGGCGGTGCGCGCATGGGAATTGACGGCGTTGATCATCGCGCGCCACGCGTCGGTGTACTTCTGATCGCCGGTCACAAGGAGGGCGTTTTGAAAGCCCACGATCGCGCGCGCGATGCGGTTGCGGTTTTCCTTCCGGCCCGTGACGGGATTCAGCGGCGAAAAGCCCCAGCCGTAGGCGTTACCCCACCATTTGTTTTCCGGTCCGCCGATCCTGCCGTCGCGGTAGTCGACGTAGCTCGGGATCACGTCGCCATTGGCCTTCATGCGCGCGAGCCACGCGTCCATGTACTCCACGAGCCACCGCTTGTATTTCGCCTCGTTGGCGAGGAGGTAGGCGTTGGTGGGCAGCGTGGTCGCGACGAGGTTGATGAAGTGGTCGCCGGCGACGTCGTGGTAGGGATCGTAGTGCTGGAGGAACTGCGCGTAAGTGCTCTCGCCGTGGACCGCGTCGAATTTCGACACATCGAACGGGTCGCCGACCCAGTCGAGCGCGGTGGCCGGGCGCAGCATCGGGCCCTTTGAGCCGTTTTGCATCGAGCGGATCAGCTTCAGACTCGTGTCGTAATTCGGCGCGTCCGGATCCTCGCCCATGTAGAGGCCGGCCCAGCGGCGCGCGCGCACCTGATAAATCGGCAGCTGGGGCGCGGACAGGCCCAGCAGGTTGAAAGTCCGCATCGCCTCGCCGTGGTGCATCCAGTCGGACTGCGCCGGGAATTCCTTGAACAACATCCCGTCCCGGCCCGCGGGCGTCTCGACCGTCCTCGCCTCCGAATACTGGCGAATCATGCCGTTCCACGTGTGAAGAAACACCCGCATGATCTCGTCGCTCGCGCCGAGCGCGTGCAGCTGCGGCCAGTCGGCGGTGTTCTCAAACGCGTCGTCGGGCCCATCGTTGGCACCCCACCGCAGGAAGCACTGCACATAGCCGCGCTCGTCGTAGTACTTATTCGCAAACTCGAGGCACAGCGGCACCTGTTCGGCGAGGAGACGGCGCTCCAGCTTGGCCCATTCGGGGGCTGGCATCGGAGTGTTGATCGCGACCACCGGCACCGTGGCCGCGGCGAGGCGGGCGAGCGCAAGCAGGGAAACCGCCGCGAAAAGGCGGGACGGTCGCGGGGCGGCGAGGTTCATCGTTGTGGGGCGGGTGTGGGCGCGAGTTGGCCGCGCGCCTGCCGCTAACACGAGCCGCAAACGCGATTGATCCTCACGGCGCTACCCGAATGCCCCACGAATCGGCCGCTTCGCTCGCGAACGCCTTTCTGGCCGCCCGCTCACCACGCAGGCCCGCCTCCGGCGAATTTGAACGCGCCGCAGGCGCTCCAGTCGATGGGCACATCCACCACCGGCGCGGTTTGCGTGGTAGTGACTTGGCTTCCAACCGAACCCCGCGTGGTGTTCATCGGAGGGCCCGAACTCCCGATAAACACCGCCCGGATACTTTCCTCCTAAAAATCCAGTTTACCCAGTCCCCATGAACTCCCGTCTCCCGCTCCTTCCGCTGCTCGCCTTCGCAACGGCCCAGGCTTTCGCCGCCACCTCTCCGCGCCCCAACGTCGTCCTCGTCATGGCCGACGACCAGGGCTGGGGCGACACGGGCTACAACGGCCACCCCGAACTCAAGACGCCCCACCTCGACGCGCTGGCCACCGCCGGGCTGCGGCTCGACCACTTCTACACGGCCCACTTCAACTGCTCGCCGACACGCGCGAGCGTGATGACGGGCCGGCACCCCCATCGCATGGGCACCTTCGGCCCCGGTTCGCCGATCCGCGCGCAGGAGGTCACGCTGGCCAAGGTGCTGCAGGCCGCCGGCTACGCCACGGGCCATTTCGGCAAATGGCACCTCAACGGCAAGAACGGCAACCGCGACACCAAGACCCCGCCGGGCCGCGCCGTCCTGGCCGACGATCCGCTGTCGCCGGGCAAGCTCGGCTTCGACGAGTGGCTTTCCGCGGATAATTTCTTCGACCTCGATCCCGTGCTCGGGCGCAACGGCGTGCCGGAAAAATTCCGCGGCGACGGCTCGGACATCGTCACCGCGGAGGCGCTGAAGTTCATCCGGAAGCAGGCCGCCGCGAGCAAACCGTTCCTGACCGTCATCTGGTTCGGCAACCCGCACACCCCGCA
>JBEGJD010000523.1:0-10367 GCA_041184765.1 Verrucomicrobiota bacterium
CGCTTCAGGGCGGTCGTCTCCTGGGCTACGACCGGGGCGCGCTGGTCGGAAAGCAGGCCGGCGATAGGCAGCGCCACGGCGGCCAGCACCCGGCCGTTGCGAACGGCGCAGACTCCGCCCCGCAACTTCCGGACTGTTTCGAGGGCGAGCTTGAGGTCGGCGTCGTTGGTGCCGGCGAGCACGATGTTGTGCGCGTCGTGCCCCACGCTGCTGGCCACCGCTCCGCGCTTCAGACCGAAGCCGTGGAGCAGGCCGTGGCCGACGCCGCCGTTGCGGCCGTGGCGTTCAATCACGGTGAGGAAACAGAGGTCATGGCGCCGGAAGTGCGCGTCCCAAGAGGGGGCCACCGCGAGCCGGACGGCCTCGTGCGCGGTGAGGATGCCAGGTGGGACCAGGCGGATGACATTGGCGGTGGAGGCGGAAGTCGGCAGATCGGGCGTTAGCTTGGGACGGCGCGGGAGTTTCACTGTTCGGTAGGCCGCCCGCGGATAGCGGTAGCGCTTCGTCAGCGCGCGCTCGAGCACCGGCGTCACCTTGCGGTCACGGATCACCAGCTCGCCGCCGTACCACGTGCTGTGCGGCTCGAGATCATCGTTCAGCAGCACAAGGTCGGCGCGGCGTCCCGGCCCGAGGCCGCCGAATTCGCCATCGAGCCCGTAGCGCGTCGCGGGATGAAGGGAGCCGCAGCTCCAGGCGGTTTCGCGCTTCAGGCCGGCGGCGCGCGCCTGCCGGACAACCCAGTCGAGACCGAAGAGAAACAGGTCGTCGGCGTCGCGGTCGTCGGTGCAGACGCACACGCGCTTGGGGTTCGCGCCGAGCTCGGTGACGGTGCGGATCGCCTGCGGCAGGGAGTGCCACGGGGTGCTCGGGTTGCCTCCGCGGAGGAAAATCCACAGGCCGTTCTCGAGGAAATCGTCGGCGATATCGCGGTCGATCGCCTCGTGCGTGTCGGTAATGCCGCTGGCGGCCCCGGCCGCCACGAACTCGCGGCCGTAGATGTGTCCGCAGACCGGCCGGCCGCGGCGTAGGGCCTGCGCCAGGATGGCATGGCTGCGTTCGTCGCCCGAGGCGACGGCGATGTAATCCATCTTCTCGCCCAGCGCGACAGCCTCGGGCCAGCGGTCGAAAAGCCGCCCGATCTTCGCGGGCGTGAGGTCGCCGCCGGCGGTTTCGAGCGAAGCGTTGGTGGCGGGAACCGTGCTGGGCACGGTGAGATAGACCGAGAGCGGGGCGCGGCGGGCGTCCTCGAGCATCCATTCCACGCCCGCCGTGTCGCACACGTTGCCGATCTCGTGGGAGTCGCAGAAGACGGTCGTGGTGCCGTTGCGCAGCGCCGCCTCGGCGAACGCGCATGCGGTCATCATGCTGCTCTCGATGTGGACGTGCGGGTCGACGAGACCCGGCGCGATGATGCCGCCCGCGACGTCGTGCAGACGGCCGCGGGGAGCAAGGCCGAGGCGAGTCGCGGTGCCGGCGGGTTTCACCGCCGCAATGCGCCCGCCCTTGATCCAGATCTCGCGGTTCCGGTGGATGCGTTCGGTGTAGGTCGAGAGCGCCCGCGCGCCGGTGAGCACAAGATCCGGCGCGGCGCGGCCCATCGCCACGGCGGCGAGGGCGCGGGTCATCGTGTGGAGCGGGGCGACGGAAAAACGGGTCAGGGTGGAGGGCATGGCGGGGTCAGAGTTCATCGACGATCACGCGCAAGACCCGGGCGGCAACCCCGGACACGGGTGCCTCATGGGTGTCGATCGGGTTGGTCCCGCGTTGCGCGCCCGCGAGATCACTGAGGCCGCGCACGATCAGGATCGGTACCTGGTTCGACCAAGCGACATGGGCCAGGGCGGTGGACTCCATATCGACGCAGCGCGCCTGCCACACGCGGAACACCCACTCACGGTAGGCCGCGTGATCGAGGAAGACCGGGCCGGCGACTCCGGTGCCGCCGACGCTCACCGACACGTCACGGCCGGCGGCGCGAAGTGCGGGAAGTTTCGCGGTGGCGCGCCGCGCGGCGGCGAGCAGGGCGGGATCCGCTGGAAACGCCGGGATGCGCCGGAAATCCGGCTCGCCGCTCCGCACCGCCGCCACCTCGTTGGGGAAAATCATCCCGAAATTCTCGTGCTTCGGCTGGAAAAACGAGGGGCGCACGTGTCCGCCGTTGCCGTCCGGATTCAGGTACGCAGCCTCGGAATGGTAGGCCCATTGCTCGGGGATCACGACGTCCCCGACGTGCAGCGCCGGGTCGACCCCTCCGGCCACGCCGGCGAACAGCACCGCGGTGATGGGGAATCTCTCCAGCGCGAGCTGCAGCTGGTAGGCGGCGTTGACGAGGCTCACGCCGGTGCGGAAGACGACCACTTCATGACGACCTGCGCGGCCGCGCCAGAAAGAGAGTCCCTTGATCCGCGTTTCCGTGAAGCCGCGCTCCGGCTCCACGCCGAACTCGTTCCGCAGCGCCGCCAGTTCCGGTGGGTAGGCCGCGCAGAGCGCGAGCAGCGGCGGTCGGTCCGTTTCCGCCGCTGGCAGGATCGCGACCAATAAAGTCAGCGGCAGAACGAACCGCAGGAGAGGGTACTTGGCGGAGGTGAGGCGGGCGGCGGGCATGGAGATTGCCTTGAGTCAGCAGCCGCGGTGCCAGCGGGCGAAGTTATTTCCCGAGATGGCATCAGAATAGCTTTGCCGGTGCGTGGCGCGGCGCCTCCGCTGGCCCTCGCCCAACCCCATGCTCGAAGCCCTCTTCAAACTTAAGGAAAACAACACCACGGTCGGCCGCGAGATGCAGGCCGGCCTGACCACGTTCGCGGCGATGGCCTACATCCTCGCGGTCAATCCAGCCATCCTGGCCAACGCCGGGATGGACAAAGCCGCCTTGGTGACGGTCACCGCGGTGACGGCTGCGCTCGCCACGGCGCTGATGGCCTTGCTCACCAATTACCCGATCGCGCTGGCGCCCGGCATGGGCATCAACGCGTTCTTCACGTTCACGATCGTTCTGGGCAAGGGCGTGCCGTGGACGGAGGCGCTCGGGATGGTCTTTGTGAACGGCGTCGTGTTTCTGGCGCTTTCTCTCACCGGCTGGCGGGAACGCATCATCGCGGCTATCCCGCACTCGCTGAAACTGGCGATCACGGCGGGCATCGGGCTCTTCATCGCCTTTATCGGGCTGAAGAACGCCGGCGTTATCGTGGCCAACCCGGCCACCCTCGTGGCGCACGGTGATTTCGCCTCGGGTTCGGCGGCCCTCTGTCTACTCGGTGTCGGTCTCACCGGCGTGCTCATCGCGCGCCGCGTCCCCGGAGCGATCGTGCTCGGCATGGCTGCGGTCACCCTCGTCGGCCTGCTCATTCCGGCCGGGGGAGGCAAAACCGTGACGCAGCTGCCGGCCGAGATCTTCGGCCTGCCGGCCTCGCCGTCGCCGGTTTTCCTGAAGCTGACCTTCGGATTTCTCACCAACGCTAATGCCTTCCTGCTCGCGCTGCCTCTCATTCTCACGCTCCTGCTCGTCGACATGTTCGACAACATCGGGACGCTGATCGGCGTGACAAAACGGGCCGGCTTCCTGCGCCCCGACGGCACCTTGCCGCGGGCGGGCCGGGCGCTCGTCGCCGATTCGGTGGCGACGCTGCTGAGCGCGGTCGGCGGAACCTCCACGGTCGTGAGCTACATCGAGTCGGCCTCGGGCGTCGAGGCGGGCGGCCGAACCGGCCTCACGGGCCTCACGACCGCGGGTTTGATGCTGGCGGCGCTGTTTTTGACCCCCGTCATCCTGATGGTGCCGGCGGCGGCGACCGCTCCCGCCTTGGTGATCGTCGGGGTGTTCATGATGCAATCGGTGACCGAGATCGATCTCGGGGATTTCCGGGAGGCATTGCCGGCGGTGCTCACGCTGCTGTCGATCCCCCTGATGTTCAGCATCGCCGAAGGCATCGGCCTCGGGTTGATCGCCGCGGCGGCGCTGGCCCTCGGCACCGGTTCCCCGAAACGGCTGACCGCCCTTGGCTATGCCCTAGCGGTCGTATTCCTCGCGCAATTCCTGCACGTCTGGCCGTTTCGGTGAGGACCGACCGCAGTCAGGTTTGAGTTCCCGACAGGAGGTTGACGTCGGAAGTCCTAGTCTAGCTCCGCCGGCAACCGCAGCGTTGCTCAGGATGGCTAGCTCCGGGCTGGCGAGGCGTTTCCGAACAGCTCCGCGAGGGGGGCAACCACGGATGGACACGAATGGACACGGATTGGCGGGTTTGGTGTAGCCGCGGCCGCTCGCCGCGGAACATGTGGACCTCACGACGGCCGAACGTGGTTTTCAAAGGAGCGTGCTTTAAACACGGATTTTTCGGATGGCGCAGATGAATACGACGCTGGCGTGACCGAGGAGAACTGTGCCGAAAAAGCACGATTTCCAGGCTCAGCAGTCCAGATCCTCTGTGCCCGGGATTGGTGCCCTGAAAGTAAAAAGGGCCGGCGTCAGCCGGCCCTTGTGTGTAAGCGGATGGATAGCCCGCTCAGAAGTTGTACTTCACGTTGAGCTGCACCTGCGTGCCCGGGAGGGGCAGAATCGAGGCATTGCCGTAGACGGCGTTGGGTGGAGCCCAGTTCTTCTGGTCGGTGACATTGCTGATGCTCACCCGCGCGCCCCAGGCCTTGGTGTTGTAGGCGATGCCGGCATCCAGCTGGTACTGCGTCGGGATCACCAGCGTGCCGGCGAAGTTGTTGTTGATCGGGCTGGTGACCACGAGGTTCGAGTTTACACCCCAGCCGTTGTCCAGCGTGTAGGAGATGAGCGCGTTCATCAGGTGGCGGGGCAGTCCCGACACCCGGCCCTCGGTTGATTTCGAGTTGAAGAACTGGCCGACGCCGCCGTCCGACTGGAAGCCCGCCGACGACTTCGCGTCGACCGCCGAGTAGGAGATCGTGCCGTAGAGGTGCTTGTTGGGCTGGTAGTTCAATTCCGCCTCGAATCCCTTGGAGTGGAAGCGCTGGATGATCGTGCTGCTCGTGCTCTTGAAGGTGCGCTTCTGGTCGAACACCGCGAAGTTAAGGAAGACTTTGCTCTGCATGAGCGCATACTTGGTGCCCAGCTCGATCAGCTCGCTCGGCTGCAGGAAGTTGTCCTTGAACAGGGCGGTCCCCGCGGAGTTCCAGCCGGTGATGCCGCCGCCGTTACCGACCGCGCCGGACGTGTTGCGGCTGAAGTTGTAGGTGGCGTAGATGCTCGAGGTCGGCGTGGCCTTGTACACCGCGCTCGCGTTGTAGTTCGGGATCCAGACGCTGATCGAGGCGGTCGGCCGCTTTGGCAGCAGGGGCTCGGTCACCGTCGCGCTGAAGCGGTCGAGGCGACCGCCGAGCACGAAGTTCAGGTCCTCCGAGGCCTTGTAGGTGCCTTGCGCGAAGACACCGGCGGTCTTGCCGCTGGAGTCGTTGGTGTCGCCGTTGGTGATGCCGTCGGTGGCGTAGCGGCCGGGCCAGCCGGGGATCGGGAGGCTCGTGAACGGGTTCGGGAAATTGACCGAGCGGTAGACGTCGATGTAGCTCAGGTCCTTGGTGATGTCCCACACGTTGGCCGGCTCGAAGAAGTAATCGTCGTACGCCTTCGTGCGCTGGTACCGGAAATCGAGGCCGGAATTGAGCGTCCAGGCCTTCTCCGTCAGGATGAACTCCGTGCGGTTTTCCGCGAACCAGGACGGATCAATCACCTCGGAGTAGTAGTAGGAGCTGAGGGTGTTGCGGGCGGTGTAGCTCCAGTAGGTGTTGTTGACGATCTTCAGCGAGGGCCCGGCCGTGAGGGTCTGGATGGCCTGGAGGTTGTACTCGTCGCCCACCGAGTGATTGCCCGGCTTGAGCAGGCGCTTGTGGCGGCTGATCTCGACCGTCGGGCCGAAGATCACGCGGTTGCCGGCGGGGAAACCCGAGGTGACCCACTTCGAGTTTTGAGGATCCGAGACCGGAGCGGCGGCGCCGCCGACGGTGTTTACGTTGCCGAAGGAGATCGGAACCCCCTTCGCGTCGACGTAGCCGAGCGGATATTTCACGAAGTCCGGCGCCGGGTTGCTGTTCACGCCGGTCAGGTACCGGCCATTGTCGATCAGGTCCTGCGTGACGCGGTTGAGGCCCCAGTTCTCCGTGTAGTTGTAATGGGAGAGGCTGCCGCTGAGGAAGATCTCGTAACCGCCGGAGGGGCGCAGCGTGAGCGCTCCGTAGAGCGCTTGGTTTCTGTTATAGAAGTTCTCCCAGAAGCCCTTGCTGTCCTGGCCGGAGTAGCTGAAGCGGTAGGCGGCTGTCTTTGAGAGCGGGCCGCCGACATCGAGCGTCCACTCCTTCTGGGAGTAGGAGCCGACGGTGACGCTGATCGAACCCTTCGTGGTGTCGAAGAACGGCCGCTTTGTGACCAGATCGACAAAGCCGCCGACGTACATCGACGTGCCCTGCACCGCGGTGGCGGGTCCCTTCACGATGTTGACGGACTCGACCGAGTTGAAGTTGAGCGGGAGACCGTTGCCGTTGGAGGTGATCCGGCCGCGGAGACCGTTGATGAACAGGTCGGCCGTCTGGCCGCGGATGCTCGGATTGGCGGGGGCGCCGAAGTTGGTGGTCGTGTAGGCGCTCGACGTGAGCTTCGAGAAATCGAGCACGCTCGAGATGCTGATGTCGCTCAGCTGCTGCCGGGAGATGATCGTGACGTTACGCGGGACATCGACGATGTTGTCATCGGTGCCGAACACCGAGTTGAACGGACGGGCGGTCGGCAGGATCTGCTTCTCGATCGGGACGTCCTTCACTTGGAATTTTTCCATGGTGACGACGTCGCCTCCGGCGGCTCGCGGAGGCGTGGAGGTCTGGGCTTGGCCGGTGAGGGCGAGCAGCGCGAACGGCAGGCCGAGACGCGCTGCGATAGGGCGATGGCGTGGGTGCTTGGTCATCGCTTCCAATAAAGCACTTCGTGAGCCAAGCTTGGCGATGAAATGTTGAAATCTTTCGCAAGCGGCCGCGGCTCTTGACACCCGCGCGGGAGCGAAGTTATTCGCCTCTCCCCGTATGGAAGCGGTGCTCGACCAGCCGGTGCTCGTCCTCAATCGCCTGTGGCAGGCGGTGAACGTCATCGGCGCCCGCCGCGCCTTCGCCCTCCTTGCCCGCGGTCACGCGCAGGTTGTCCACCACCACGAGGACGATTTCCGCACGTTCTCGATGCTGGATTGGATCTCCTTCTCGACCCACAACCCGCCCGCCGAGGAGCTCGACACGGTCCGCACGCCGACGCGCACCATCCGGCTGCCGCGCGTCATCCTGCTCACCTTCTTCGACAAGCTGCCGTGCAAGGAGCTGAAGCTTACGCGCAATAACGTCTTCGAGCGCGACAAGGCCACCTGTCAGTACTGCGGTAAAGGTTTCCCGCGCGAGCAGCTCAATCTCGACCACGTCATCCCGCGCGATCACGGCGGGAAGACGACGTGGGAAAACATCGTCTGCTCCTGCATCCGCTGTAATACGCGCAAGGCCAACCGGCTTCCTCATGAGGCCAGCATGCGCCTGATCCGCAAGCCCGTGCGTCCGAAGTGGCGCCCGGTGATTTCCCTCGTGCTCGGCAACCAGCGCCACGAGCACTGGAAGGACTTCCTCGACGTCGCCTACTGGAACGTCGAGCTCGAGGACTGAGCCGGGCCGCGCGACCGGGGCCTTCGGAGTCAGGGATTGCGCACCGCTCCGGCTGGAGCACCTTGCCCGCATGCTCGCAAACCTCGTCATGACGGTGATCGGGGCCGACCGCCCCGGTCTGGTGGAAATGGTCGCCGCGCGCGTCGCCGACCACAGCGGCAACTGGCTGGAGAGCCGGATGTGCCGGCTGGGCGGGCAGTTCGCCGGCATCCTCCGGGTCGAGGTGCCGGGTGAGCGGCGGGATGGTCTGGTCAACGCGCTGCGCACGCTCGAGGTCGACGGCCTGCGCGTCATCATTCACGCCGAGCCGGGCGGCAAGGCGGATGCCGGCCGAGGCGGCGCGCTCGCGACGCTCGAACTCGTGGGTAACGACCGCCCCGGTATCCTGCGTGGTGTCGCCGCGGTTTTCGCGCGTCACGGTCTCAACGTGGAGGAGCTCTCCTCCGAGATCGTGAACGCCCCGATGGGTGGCGGGGCGTTGTTTCAGGCGCGCGCGACCGTCTGGGCACCCGAGGCTTCACGCCTCGCGGCCGTGCGCGCCGATCTCGAGCGTCTCGCGGCCGATCTCATGGTCGACATCCGTCTCGCCCCCGCCGGGAAGTGAGCCGGTCGCGCGCGGGCTCGACAGCCGCGGGGCCTGGCGCAAGGAAACCGGGTGTGAAAACACCCCTCATCCCCCGTGTCCTTTTCGCCTTGGTCGTCGGTATCTTCTCGGTTCGGCCGGCCGGTGCGGCCGATTACGATGTGGTGGTTTATGGTGGCACCAGCGGCGCGGTCATTGCCGCCGTGCAGGCGAAGGTCATGGGCAAGACGGTGATCGTCGTCAGCCCCGACCGCCACCTGGGTGGCCTCACGAGTGGAGGGTTGGGCTGGACCGACACCGGTAACAAGGCGGTCATCGGCGGTCTGGCGCGGAATTTCTATCATCGCGTGTGGAAGCACTATGATTCCGACGCCTCTTGGAAATGGCAGGACCGCGCGTCCTACGGCAACAAAGGGCAGGGTACGCCGGCGATCGACGGTGCGGAGCGCACGATGTGGATCTTTGAGCCGGGCGTCGCGGAGAAGGTTTTCGAGGACCTCGTACGGGAGCATGGCATCCAGGTGGTGCGCGACGAATGGCTCGACCGCGCCAAGGGCGTGCGTAAGGAGGCGGGGCGAATCGTCTCCATCACCACGCTGGCCGGGCGCACCTACGCGGGCAAGATGTTCATCGACGCGACCTACGAGGGAGACCTCATGGCGTCGGCGGGCGTGTCCTACCATGTGGGACGAGAGGCCAACTCGGTCTACGGCGAGGAACACAACGGGGTGCAGACCGGCGTTCTTCACCACCGTCACCATTTCGGGGTGCTGAAGGAGAAGATCAGCCCGTACGTCGTGCCGGGTGATCCGCGGAGCGGCGTGCTGCCGCGGGTGAGCGCGGCCCATCCGGGAAACTTCGGCGAGGGCGATTCCAAGGTGCAGGCGTACTGCTACCGCATGTGCCTGACCGATCATCCCGAGAATCGCATCCCATTCGCCAAGCCCGAGGGCTACGACCCGCGGCAGTATGAACTCCTGGCGCGAATCTACGCCGCCGGTTGGACCGAGACTTTCGGCAAGTTCGACCCGATTCCAAACCGTAAGACCGACACCAACAACCACGGACCGTTCAGCACCGATAACATCGGGATGAACTACGACTACCCCGAGGCCAGCTACGAACGCCGACGCGAGATCCTGAAGGAGCATCAGAATTATCAGAAAGGCTGGCTGTACTTCATTACGACCGATCCGCGCGTGCCCGCCGACGTGCGCGAGCGCATGAGCCGATGGGGGTTGCCGAAGGACGAGTTCAAGGACAACGGCGGCTGGCCCCACCAGATCTATGTGCGGGAGGCGCGCCGTATGACCGGGCAGTTCGTGATGACCGAGAACCACCTGAGGAAGCGCAAGCCCACGCCTGATTCGGTGGGTATGGGCAGCTACACGATCGATTCGCACAACGTGCAGCGCTACATCACGCCCGAGGGCTACGTGCAGAACGAGGGTGACATCGGCGTCGGGCTGAAGGAACCCTACGAGATCGCTTACGGGTCACTCGTGCCGAAGCGTGGCCAGGTGGGGAACCTGCTGGTGCCGGTGTGCGTCTCCAGCTCGCACATTGCTTTCGGTTCCATCCGCATGGAGCCGGTCTTCATGATCCTCGGCCAATCGGCCGCGACCGCCGCCTCCCTGGCCATCGACGCCGGCATTCCGGTTCAGGACGTGCCCTATGCCAAACTTCGTGAGCGCCTGCTGCGCGACGGCCAGATCCTGAAGTACACCGCGACGTCCGCCGCCGCTCGGCCTCCCGGAGGCGACTAAGCCTTAACCTTTCCCACGGAATGGTGTGCGTCCCGTGGCCTCGCCCACGGCCGCGACCAGCTGGGCGAGGGAAAACGGTTTTTGGAGCACGACCCGGACGCGTGGATCCTGCCGGAGGAAAGCACTTTCCTCGTCCTCCACGGCCCCGCTTGTGACAATGATCGGCGTGGAGGGAAGAACGCCGCGCAGGGCTTCGATGAGTCCGCGTCCGCCTAGGATCGGCATGTCGAGATCGGTGATTACCACGCTGATCGACGGGCCCGGCTCACGGGCGCGCTCGAGCGCGTCCTTGCCGTCCTCCGCCATCACCACCGTGAAACCCAGGTCCGACAGGGCCGTGGCGCACGCCTCCCGGATCAATTGCTCATCAT
>JBEGJD010000524.1:0-2781 GCA_041184765.1 Verrucomicrobiota bacterium
CCGCCGCCATCGCGCCCGCGATCACCGCGCAGCCGGTTTCGCTTACGGTTGCTCCAGGGGCCGCGGCGACCTTCGCCGTCACCGCCACGGGGTCGGCACCCCTCGCCTACGAATGGCGTAGGGACGGCGTGGCGGTGACGGACTGTGAAACGGGCTGGGTGGTGATCACCGGCGCCGCGGCGGCGGAGCTAACGGTGAGCGTGGCCGAGGAGCTCGTGACGCTCCCCGCGGAGTTGGAGACCACGACGGAAAAGCCTCCGGCCGAGGTCGCATAGACCGCGGGGAGGAACAAAGTCGACTCCGTGGCACCCGGTACCGCCACGCCGTCCCTACGCCATTCGTAGGCGAGAGGTGCCGAGCCCGTGGCGGTGACGGCGAAGGTCGCCGCGGACCCTGGAGTAACCGTAAGCGAAACCGGCTGCGCGGTGATCGCGGGCGCGATGGCGGCGGCGGTCACGGAAACGATCGCCGGCCGACTGGTGACGTTTCCGGCGGAGTTCGCGACCACGACATCGTACGAGCCGGCAGACCCAGCGGAGACCGCGCCCAGGTTAAGTGTGGCTGACGTCGCCCCGGCGAGCGCCACCCCGTCCCGGCGCCACTGGTAGGTGATGATCGGCGGACCGGAAACCTCTACGGAAAGCGCAACCGACTGCCCCGCCGCCACGCTCGTGCCGGACGGCTGGCGGGTGATCACGGGAGGGGAGGCCTCGGAGACGAGAACCACGTCCGGCACCGAGAGGTTGCGCAACGGCGACCGGTACAATCCCGAGCCGCGGATCGTCTGTTGGCCAGACATGCTGGCCGGGTGGGAAACCACGACCGTGAAGGATGCGGACCCGGCCGGAGCTGAGGCGTAAGCAAATTCCAAGGCGCCGACGTCTCCTGCCCGCGAGCGGATTTCCGGCACGTTGGTGCCACTCGTGCTGACCAAGGCCCAGCCGGAGGGCAGCTCAATCGTGAAACCAAGGGCGGTCGGAGCGGCCACCGAAGCGTAGTTGATCGAGACGCTGAGCGTCACCTGGCCCGCGGTGGCCGGGTAGGTAGAGGCGCTGGACGTCAGCGTCGCTGTCTGGGCGCGAACGCCGACGGCGGCGGCGGCGAGAAGAAACAGGATGTGAAGAGCGAACCGGCGAAAAATGAGCATCGGAAGCGGAGGCTAGGATTGAAGGGCCGAAACAAGACGCGTGGCTTTTCGCACCCGACGAAGAAAGCACCCCGGTTCCACGGGGCAAACAAGTCCTCTCAGGGAGACAGGAAAGACCAACCAGACTCGGGAGACGTGGAAGACGCGGTAGTAGATCGCTCCACGAAATACACGGGGAGCGGACCAGAGGAACGAGGCGGAAGACCCACGAGATTCCGAGGATGAGTGAGACCGGGGATTCCCGCCCACTGTCTCGAAGTCTCACCGGTTCCCCTATCCCCGTCTTCCCCTCACCGTCATGGTCCGGGCGCGAAGCCGTCCTCGGTTCCCTCGCTCTCGCGGTAATCGCCGGTGCGCGTCGTGCCGGAGCGGAAGTTGTAGAGTTCGATCACCCGCGTGAGTTCCATGAGGCTCAGTTTGCCGTCGAGATCCGTGTCGGCGGAGTGGTGGCGATTGAGGGTTGCGACGACGGCCGCGGCGCGCAGCGGCTCGGGGTTGAAACCATCCTCGCTGTCCGCGGTGGCGACGGCATAGGCGCCGGTGCGGGCGGTGCCGTGGCGGGTGTTGTACAACTCGATCATCCGAGTGAGTTCGATGAGGCTGACGCGGCCATCGCCGTTGACGTCGACGTCGTGCCGCCGTCCGCGAATCACCGGCAGCGGATCGGGACGCGCCAGCACCTTAGTGAGGGCGCCGCCCTCCCCTGTCCCGCGCAGAACGGCAAAGGCGGAGACAGAGCGCGCCCCGGACTCCCCGGCTGGGATGTTGAGGGTGTAGGTGAAAGAAACCGGCCCTGCCGGCACCGTGGTCCAAGCCCACTCGAGCACGTCAGTGGCGCCGATCGCCGGAGCCACGTCACCCACCTGGCCAGAAACCGCGGCGAGGGACCACCCGCGCGGGATGAGCACCGACCACCCAAGACCCGACGGCGTGCCCGGGTAGTTCAGGGTGTTGCGGATCGTGACGGTTACCGACGCCGGCGTGACCGGTCCGGCAACGACGTGGGTCGCGAAAATCTCCGCGCCGGCGAGGCTCAGGGTCGCCGGCTGGGAAACGACTTTTACCCCGCCGCCGCTCACCTCGACACGATAGGTTCCGACGTCGGATGCGGCGAACGCCGCGATCACGATGAAAGGCTTCGTTGCTCCGTTCACGGCCACGTCGTCCTTGAACCATTGG
Source organism: Verrucomicrobiota bacterium (assembly GCA_041184765.1). Classification (GTDB taxonomy): domain Bacteria; phylum Verrucomicrobiota; class Verrucomicrobiia; order Opitutales; family Opitutaceae; genus ER46. The sequence goes on from JBEGJD010000524.1 coordinate 2,327, forward strand.
AATGAAAGGTTCTCACCCGCGGCCACCACCTCGAGGGAAACCGGCGCGCCGGCCGGTACCTTCTGGGAGACAGGCTGGCGAACGATCAGCGGGGCACCCGCGGTTCCACCCACGAGCACAACGCGCGTGACGGAGATCGCCTCGTAATTGGCGGCGTCGCCGGCGGCCGGGGTGTATTTCAACGCGAGTTGCACCGGACCCGGCGTGCTCAGGGCGGTTCCGGCCGCAGGTTGATAGATGAAGGATCCACCGCCGGGCACAGCGGAGGCGTTGAGCTGAGCCGAGGAAAGAACGGTGCCGGCCGCGACCTGGACGGGCGGGTTCCACGTGATGACCGGGATCGCCTTGAAGACCGTGAACGTATGCTCGACCGCGGCTACGGCGGAAAGGGAGTCGGTGGCCGGAACCGAGGCGCTGATCTTCACAGTGCCCACGCCCGTGAGCGTGAGCTGGTT
>JBEGJD010000525.1:0-4672 GCA_041184765.1 Verrucomicrobiota bacterium
TGCCTACGACGCACTCGAGCCGCACATCGACGCGCGCACGATGGAGATTCATCACTCGAAGCACCATCAGGCGTACGTCACGAACGCGAACGCCGCGCTCGCCAAATTGCCCGAGCTGGCCGGGCTGAAGTCCGAAGAGATCGTGCGCTCGCTCGACCGGGCGCCGGAGGCCTCTCGAGCCGCGCTGCGCAACAATGTCGGTGGTCACCTCAACCACGCCTCTTTCTGGGAAACCATCGGACCCAAGGGCGGCGGTGCCCCGTCCGGGGAGCTCGCCGCGGCGATCACGGGGGCGTTCGGGTCCCTCGATGCGTTCAAGTCCCAGTTTGGCGACGCCGCGATGAAGACCTTCGGCAGCGGCTGGGCTTGGCTCGTCTGGCGCGACGGCAAGCTCGCGGTGAAGTCACTCCCCAATCAGGACTCGCCTCTGATGGAGGGCGCGCGGCCCCTGCTCGGCCTAGATGTCTGGGAGCACGCCTACTACCTGAAGTATCAGAACCGGCGGGCCGACTACGTCACCGCGTTTTGGAATGTGGTCCGTTGGGACAAGGTAGCGGATCTCTTCTCCGCCGCCAAACGCGGCTGATTCCCCGCGCGGTGGCACGCAGGGGTTTCCCGCCGGACGGAATCAGGCCTTGGTCCCGAAAAACTCCACGATGTGGCCCACGTCGCTGTAGCCTTGGTCGCGGAGCGCTTTCTCAACCTGCTGGACCACCTGCTTGATCTTGGCCGAAGACGACGCGTCGAGCGGGTTCACCTGGTTGGTGGTCTTGCACAGCACGTGGTAGTGGTAACGGTCGGTGTCTGCTTTCACCAAGCGGAACAGCGTGGTGCCGTCGTGGAAGTAGGAGCGGGCCACGACTCCCGAGCGCTCGAACGCGCCCATGCAGCGGTAGACCGTGACCAGGTCGCAGGTATCCCCGCCAACCGTCTTGTGCAGTTGCTCGATGCTCACCGGGCCGCCGGCCGCGGCCAACGCGTCCAGTAGCGCCAAGCGAGGATTAGTCACCCGAAGACCTGCTTTGCGAACCAAGGACGCCATGTCGTGGTCGATGCTGGTCGGATTTTCGGTGGCGGGGCGGCTTTTCGTGGCGGCGGACATTTGAAGTGTAATCCTTAGTAAGATTTCGATGCAGGACGAGTGCGCGAATTGAAAGGTGTGAGAATTTTTATCAGTCGGCCTGGGTGGGATCCCTTGGCTGAAGGTGGACATCACCTAGCGGGGCGGTCGGCGCGGGAGTTGCGCAACGCCGTGTGACGCTGCAACGTCCGCCCTTCGAATGGAGAATCAGGACTTCGGAGAGGTGGTAGCCCTAATCTGCAAGGAGGATCCGCGCTTTGATCGGCGCGCTTACGATTTCGTGCGGCTTGGTCTCAACCGCACTGTCGAGGAGATGGTGAAGCGGGATAGCTCACGGGCGGAGCGATCCCATCATGTCTCCGGCCCCGAGTTGCTGGAGGGCCTGCGGGTTCACGCCCTCGATCAGTTCGGTCCCCTCGCTAAAACCGTGCTGAATGCCTGGGGGATCACCCGGTGCTCCCACTTCGGCGAAATCGTGTTTAACCTGATCGAGTACAATGTCTTCTCCAAAACGGAGAACGACCGTCGGGAGGATTTTTCCGACATCTTCGATTTCGACGACGCCTTCGTGAAGCCATTCCTGCCCTCGGGTCGCCGCGGGGGCCGCAGTTCCGCCGAGACCTATGGCCAAGCCTAAGTTCAGGAATCGTAGCCGGGGCGAGTCGCACCTTTCTGCCGCCGCCCGCGGATTTACAGGTGACCGTTCGCTGCTGGAGCCATTCTGGAGCGAGCCGGTAACGCGGACGGTGCTGCCCAACGGACTGACCTTGATCGTGAAGGCCGATGACTCCGCGGCGCTAGCCTCGGTGCAGGTTTGGGTGAAAACCGGCAGCATCCACGAGGGTGACCATCTGGGAGCGGGACTTTCGCACTTTCTCGAGCACATGCTTTTCAAGGGCACGTCGCGGCGTTCCGGTCGCGAGATCAGCGCCTCCGTGCAGGCGGCCGGAGGCTACATCAACGCCTACACGACCTTCGACCGAACGGTCTATTACATCGACCTGCCGAGTGAGAGCGTGGGCCTGGCGATCGATGTGCTCGCCGACGCCACCCTTAACTCGACTCTTCCGGCCGACGAGGTCGCCAAGGAGCGCGACGTCATCCTGCGCGAGATCGCGATGACCAAGGACGATGCGGACAATCGTCTGTGGGACGCCCTGTTCTCGGTCGCGTTCCGGGAGCATCCGTACCGGCAACCGATCATCGGTCACCAGGACGTTTTCGCGGCGGTCACGCGGGAGGACCTCCATGCCTACTATCGGGCCCGATATGTGCCCAACAACCTGGTGGTGGTGGTGGTGGGCGACGTGGAAGTCGCGGCGGTGCAGACAGCCGTCGAAAAGCATTTTGGAACGGCTTCCCGCTCGCGTCTGGCACCGGTGCTGGTGCCGACGGAGCCGCCGCAATTGGCGCCGCGGACGGAGCACCGGCAGGAAAGTGTGGAGGTCACCCGCTGCGTGCTGGCATGGCCGATTCCCGGGCTCGTCCATGACGATTCCCCTGCGCTCGACCTGCTGGCGATGACGCTCGGACAAGGAGACAGCTCACTCCTGTGGCGCGAGGTGCGCGATCGACAGGGGTTGGTTCACACGATCGACGCCTCGGCGTGGAATCCCGGCAGCTCGGGGCTGTTTTGCGTGTCGTTCACCTGCGATCCGGCCAAGCGCGACGCCGCCCGCCGGGCCGTGGAAAAACTGCTGGCGGGTGTCGCGCGCAAACGCTTCGCGCCCGCCGAACTGAAGAAGGCGGTGCGGCAGCTCGTGGTCGGCGAGATCAACACCCGCAAGACGATGAGCGGGCAGGCATCCCGTCTCGGTGTCGCCGAGGTGGTTGTGGGTGACCTCGATCACAGCCGGGGATATTTTGATCGGTTGGCTTCGCTCAAGTCGGACGATGTACGGGCCGTGGCGGCGCGCCATCTCGCCCCTGAGCGGTTGACGGTGGTTTCCAGCAATCCGCGCGCGACTCCGTCGACCGCCGCGGTGGTCATGCGTTCAGCCGCTTCCCGGCCCGATTTCAGCGAGGTAAGGCTCGCGAACGGCGCGAGGATCCTGCTGCAGCCGGATCGGCGTCTCCCCAATGTTCATTTCCGCGTTCTGATGGAAGGCGGACCGCTGCATGAGAACGCGGGTCGGCGGGGATCAACCGCGATGCTGGGCACTCTGCTCACCAAGGACACCCGTCGCCGGTCGGCGGCCGAAGTCGCGTGCCTTGTGGAGGAAGTTGGCGGGGCCATTTTCCCGTTTTCGGGCAACAACAGCGTGGGTTTTGGGGTTGAGGTCCTGCCCCCCGATATCGGCCGCGCCCTCGATGTTCTGGGTGCCGCGTTGTTGGAACCCGCGTTCCGCGCCTCCACCTTCGCGGTGGAGCGCGAAGCTCAGGTCGCCGCGCTCCAACAGGACGAGGACGATGTCGTCACCTTTGCGCGGAAGCGGCTGCGCGAGAAATTCTTTGGTTCCCATCCGCTCGCGCTTGACGCGGCGGGAGACATCGCCGGTGCCAAGGATTTGACGGCCTCGGATATCGCGGCGCTCCACCGAGCACTGGCGGTGGGAGGCAATGTCGTCGTGGCGGTGGCGGGTGATTTCGACCCGGATCGGGTCACGCGGGAGCTTTCGCGAATCCTGGCGCGGTTACCAGCCGGGCGGGTTTCACGCCCGGCGATCGACAGCGGTTCGCTGGTGATTCCGGCGGCTCCGGGTGAGTTCACGCTCCACCAGCCGCGTGAGCAGGCGGTGGTGTTGCAGGGGTTTCCTGGTCCGGCGGTGCACGAGGACGACTTCTACGCCGGCGAAGTGGCCGACGAGTTGTTCAGCGGCATGGCCGCGCGGCTCTTCGAGCGCGTGCGCGAGGAAAAGGGGCTGGCCTATTTCGTGCGCTCGGGTCGGGTGACGGGGCTCGACGCGGGCATGTTCTACTTCATTTCCGGCACGCAGCCCGGACGTGAGCGGGAGGTTCTGGCTGAGATTGATGCCGAGGTGGCGCGCGTTGCGGCAGGTGGCGTCGAGGCGGGGGAACTGGCGCGCTGCGTCGCTCGGCTCAAGGCCGCGCGGAGGCAGTCCATGCAGACTAATTCCTCCCGCGCGATGCAGGCGGGGCTCAACGCGCTCCAGGGCCAGCCGATCAACGATTGGCGCAACTATGACGCGCGCGTCGAGGCGGTATCCTTGGGTGCGCTCGCGGAGTTCGCCACCCGGCGGCTCGCGCCTGCGCGCCGGGTGCAACTGGTCGTTCGTCCGGCGTGAGCGAGCTCGAGCGTCTTTTTCCCGACGAGGATTTCCGCCTCCATCTCACGCTGCGTCGCGGTGCGCCGAGCGAGTTCCTGAGGAATCGTGATGCGACGGGCAGCGTCCTTGCGGAACGCCGGAAGTGGCTCGATTCCGATCGCGGACGCTACGCCGCGTTGGAACCTGCCGGCGAGGAGGCTTGGCGGGAGCTGTCTGACAGGATGGCGGAGTGGGGTGTGGCGACCGAGCACCTGGTGGATGGATGGCCCCAGCGCGGCGTTCAGTCCCGGCACCGGACCATGGATCTCCTCCAAGCCGCGTCCGATCTTTTCCTCCAGCGACCAGCTGGTGGGAAAACATAGCG
>JBEGJD010000526.1:0-3401 GCA_041184765.1 Verrucomicrobiota bacterium
GGTCGTGGGGGTGCGGCAAGGGGAGTTGTCCCGCCGCTCGTGTCAAAGCCAAGTGGCGCCGGTCAGTAGCCTTTGTCCCAGCGCGGCTCCACGTCGGCAGCGATCGACTCCGTCACCCATACGTCCGTGCGCAGGGTCTGCAGGAGTGACTCCGGCACGAACTTCGTCACCGGGCCGTGCAGCACGAGTCGCGTGGTGAGTCGCTGCCACGAGGCGAACGATCCGTCCACCGTGATGCCGTGCATCTGGATGCGGTGCTTCGCGCCGATGACTTCCGCCGGGCCGATCGTCGCCGCCTTCGGTGGCACCGCGGTGAGGTCGCCGCTCATCCCAAAGCAGCCGTGCAGCGAGTTCTGAGCGATGGTGAAGGGGCTCAGCGTGCACACGCGCGGGCCCATCCGCTTCCACTCCTCGAAGGTGCCAGCAAATTCCGGCGCGTCGGGTTCGATGAACGCGAGGTGTCCCGTCCATCCAGGCCCGCTGTAGCAGATGTCCGCCCCCCCGAGATCGGCCAACATCCGGCCGTAGTCCTTCAGGTTTTTGTCGGTGAAAACGTGGATCTGCCGCTCCGGCGGACGCAGCTTCGGGTCCAGCTCAGCATAGAAGTATTTCTTGAAGGCGTGACCGAAGCCGAACTCCCACGTCTCGGGCGCGATCCGGCCGTTCTCGTCGGCGTACTCGTCCATGTTGAACGTGTGCAGCCGGCGGCAGTCGACCCGCGCGCGGTTCAGCATCCGCGCGAGCTTCGCGTAACCCGGCCACGGGTTCGGCATGATCATCACGTAGGTCCGGCCCGCGGCCATCGCCTCGGAAACGCGGAAAAACATGTCTGTGATCCAGCGGTGCTCCAGTTCGGCGTCGGGAATCACCGTGATGCGGAAGTCGGGATTGCGGTGGCGCGTGATGTCGCGGCGCCGGATGGCGCGCACTTTCGCCACCGCGCGTTGGTCGCGGAACGGCACAAAGGTAGCGGGCGCGAAGGTGAAGGGGGCGGGGCGGCGAGATTTCATGAAGATTTCGGGATGAGGACTTCTCGGAAAGCGCGCGGCCGGCGCTTCATACGCGGGAATAAACGGTCACCCCGCCGAGCCAGGTGCGGCGCGCGCGCAGGTCGTCGTCCCACAGCACAAGGTCGGCGTCGGCCCCGGGCTCGAGTCGGCCTTTTCGCGCAAGCCCGAGCAGCTGCGCCGGGTTGAGCGTGCCCATCGCCCAGACCTGCGCCGGCGGCAGGCGCAGCCAGCGGAGGAGATTTTCCATGCCGCGGTCCATCGTCAGCGCGCTGCCGGCTAGGAAACCTTTCGTCGCGTGGCGCGCGGCCCGCGCGGCCGAGACCGTCACCGGATAGCCCCACGGGGTATCGTCGGTGCCCTCGGGTAAACCGGCGCCGCTGTTGGAATCGGTGATCAGGAGCACACCGCGCCAGGTCTTCGCGGCGACCGCGGCGCGGATCGCCGCCGGGTGGACGTGCACGCCGTCCGCGATGAAATCCACGCTCGCGCGCGGATCCGCCAGGATCGCCTCGACCGCGCCGACCGGCCGCACGCCGGGGTCGGTCTCCGCGGGCGGATAGAACACGTCGTAGAAATGCGTCGCGTGCACCGCCCCGGCCTCGAGCGCTGCCTCTGTGTCTTCCGCGTTCGCGCGGGTGTGCGTGAGGAAAACGATGACGCCTCTTTCGCGCAGGCGCCGGATGACGGGAATTATTCCCGGCGTGTCGGGGCTCACCGACATGACCGCCAGCCGGCCCGCGCACGCCGCGAGCATCTCCTCCAGCAAGCCGAGGTCGCCGGGCAGCGTCGGACACGCCGCTCCGCCCACCGCCATGAACGGCCCCTCCAGATGCAGGCCGGGAATGTGCACCTCCGGCGTCGTGGGGACCGCCGCCGCGACCGCCGCGATCCGCTCCAACCAGCCCGGGCCCGGACGCGGCACGATGGTGGGCAGTACCGACGTGACGCCGAAACGCGCGAGCTCCCGCGCGGCACTCCGCAGGCCGTCCGGGCCCGCTGGGTCGTTCTCGTAAAGGCTCCGCATCACGCCGTGCGTGTGCACGTCGATCAGCCCGGGCGTGAGCAGTCTCCCGCCGCCGTCGAAGCGCTCCGTGGCCGTCGCCGCCTCGGGTCGCGGCACGATCCCGGCCGCGACGATCCGGCCGCCGCGCACCAGGACCTCACCCGCGGCGATGTCGAGGCCCGGGCGGACGAGGCGGACGTTTTGAATGAGCAGGGCGGACATGGGGGTGGCGAACGACTATGCCGGACAGGGGCGTTTCTTTGGCAAGGTTCTCATCGGGCAGGGCCGTTTCCCTCACGCCCGTTCATTTTCACTCATCCCTCCCAGCGCAGAGCCGGTCGAAATTGTTCACGATTCGGCTAGGAGCGCCGGGTTAAACTTTCTCCGTGGTGCCGTGCTCGTGCGAGCGCAGGGCCGCGCTGAAGAGACGGTGGCTGAGGGCGGTTTCCTCGGGCGTCACGCAGCCGGCGGAGGGTCGTAGCGGGCGCCCGTGGGCGAGCTCATGCAGGTAGGCGGCCGTCATCTGCAGCATGGCGTCGGGGAATCCGAACTCGAAGATCTCACCCGATACCGCCTTGAAGGCGCCCGTGTAGCCAACGTCGATCTCCTGCCAGGCCTGCTCCCCGCCGGAGTAGGTGAGCAGCTCGAGACGCTTGGGGTTCTTGGTCGAGAAACGGGCGGACGCCTTGGTGCCGGCGATCTCGACGTACCAGGTGTTCTTTTGCCCCGGCGCGATGCGTTGCGTGCGTAGCGTCCACGGGAAACGCACGCCGTCGCGGTCCTCGGCCTCGCAAAGCAGCGTGGCATTGTCCCAGGTGTCGCAGGGCGCGCGGCCGCCTTTGCCGTCCGGACGCTCGGTCACGATGTTCGAGAGCACGGCCCGCACGTCGCGCGGTTTCCAGCCGAGGCGGAACGGCACGTGGCACACGTGCATGCCCAGGTCGCCCATCACGCCGTAGCCGCCGTTGGCGGCGCGGGTGCGCTTCCAGTTGAGGGGCTTGGCGGGGTCGAGGTCGCTCGAGTGGAGGAAGCCGGTGTTGACCTCGATGACGCGCCCGAAGGCGCCGCTTTCCGCGAGCGCGAAGATGCGTTGGACCGCGGGGAAGAACGGGAATTCCGACGAGCAGCGCACGAGCAACTCGGGACGTTCTCGGATCGCCGCGAGGATCGCGGTGTTGGCCGCCTCGTCGATGCCGAACGGTTTTTCGCCCAGCAGGTGTTTTCCGGCGCGCAACACATCGGTGTACATGCCCGCGTGGAGGTGGTGGGGCACCGCGCAGTACACGGCGTCCACGTCGGCGCTCGCGGCGAGCTCGCGGTGGTCGGACGTGACGAGCCGGATCGACGGGAAGTGGTCGCGGAACCACGCGACGCGTGCGGGTGGCAGC
>JBEGJD010000527.1:0-2954 GCA_041184765.1 Verrucomicrobiota bacterium
TGGCGGCCGGGTCGCCCGGCACGAATTGCTCGCGGTGCAGGTGGAAGATCACGGCGATGATTCGCGCGGCGCCGTCGCGCGGATGCCCCGGCTTGAATTCTGATCCCGGGGAAGCCGAACCGTGCTAACCACGGATCGACACGGATGGACGCGGATGCAGGCGGGTCTGAACGAAAGCGATGGGTGGGAACCACGAAGGGACACGAATCGACACGAATAAATGCGTTTCGTCTGTAGCCGGGGTCCGGCGACCCCGGACCATGTCGGAACCGCGACGGCCAAAGGCGTTCGGGAATGCTCCTCGGTTCACCGCGGATTCCACGGATGGCGCAGGGGCATGCGCCAATGGTGTGACTGGGTGGAGTCGTGCCGAAAAAACACGATTTCCGGGTGTAGCAGTGCGGGTATGGCGGATGCAGGCGAGAGATGGGGATCCTCTCCGAACTTCCCGGTCTTCTGTTCAAAGCTCAGGTGCTCTTCACGCGCGTTGAAGTCGCTCCGCAGGGGTAACTGCGGGTCAATACAGACGCGGATCCGGCCCGTGAATTCCCTCTTTGTTGCGCCGCTTGCGCCTCTTTGCGGCCCACACTGGTTGGCCGCCAAAAGGCTCAAAACCTCAGGCATCACCCCGTCCTCCGTTACCTCCGTTTGCTCCTGTTCCCCGGCTTGGGCGGTTCGCTTTTGCGTCCAACCTGCCGGTCACGGCGCCTCGATTTCAAGCTGAACGAATGCGGCGCGGCTCGTGCCGATCGTGCCAATTCAACGTCCGCCGGCCGGCGCGCGGTTGCGCTCGATGGTGATCAATACCACCGCGGCGACGACCAGGACGGCGGCCAGCAGAACGCGGGACGTGACCGGCTCGCCCAAAATCAACCAACCGAGGATGACGGCGACGAGCGGGTTGACGTAGGCGTAGGTGGCGACGCGCGCGGGGGTGCTGTGACGCATGAGCCACGCGAAGGTGGAAAAACCGATCAGCGAGCCGGCGACGATCAGGTACGTCACGGCGCCCCAGGCGCGGGCCGGCACGACGGCGGGATCGAAGCCGCGGAAGTCTCCGTGGAGCAGCGCAACCGCCCCGAGGGCGACTCCGCCACCGAGCATCTGCAGCGCCGCGGCGGCGAGCGGCCCGGCGCCGTGTTTCGTATGACGGGAGTAGATCGAACCTACGCCCCAGGAGGCGCAGGCGAGCAGGATCGCGGCGACGCCACCGGCGTGGAGCGCGGCGCCCGACGCTGTTTCCCACGGGGCGGCGAGCCACGTCACGCCGGCGAAGCCCAGCGCGAGGGCGAGGAATGTGGTGGCCGAGGGACGCTTTCCTCCGGGCCACGCCCATTCCGTGAGCACGACGAAGAGCGGGCCGACGCCGATGATGAGCGCGGTGATTCCCGACGGCACAAACTGCTCGGCCCACGTGACGCCGCCGTTGCCGCCCAGCAGCAGGAAGATCCCGATGATCGCGTTCGCGCGCCATTGCGCGAACGTCGGCCACGGCTCGCCCCTCAGCCGCAGCCAAGCCAGCAGCGCACCGCCGGCGACGAGGAACCGGAATGACGCCATCAGGAACGGCGGCAGCGACTCGACGGCGACGCGAATGCCGAGTTAGGTGCTGCCCCAGACGAGATAGATGGTTGCGAACCCGGCGATGAGCGCGCCGCGCGAGGGTCCCGGCGCGGCCGTCACGGCGCGATACCCTCGCGATTCGCAGTGCCGGCCGGCGTGTGCTCCATGTACCGGGCGGTGGCGGCGGCGGCGGCTGGACCGAGCAGACGGCCGACCACGTGGAGCGCGCAGTCGATTCCCGCCGCAATGCCGGCGGCGGTGAGGATCCGGCCGTTGTCGGTGAAGCGTGCTCCTTCGTCGATCACCGCCCTCGGTTCCGCCGCGCGCAGCCGGTCGAAGGCCGTGTGGTGGGTGGTGGCGCGCAGCCCTTCGAGCAGGCCTGCGCGGGCGAGCACAATGGAACCGGTGCAGACGCTCATCGTGATCTCGGCGTCACGGGCCCGCTCGCGGATCCACGACAGAATGGCCGGTGATGTTTCGAGTCGCCGCGTGCCGAAACCGCCCGGAATCACCAAGACTTGCGCGTTCGGACAATCGGCGAGCGCGTGATCTGGCATGATCCGCAGTCCGTTCCGGGTGATAATCGTATCTTTCGATTCCGCGACGGTGATGACGCGGAACCTGCTCCCGCCCGAGAGCTCGTCGGTCGCACCGAAGACCTCGAAGGGGCCAGCGAAGTCGAGAATCTCGACGTTGGGAAAGACGAAGATGGCGACAAGGCGATTCACGGTGGCGGGGCTGGAGGAAAGACTCCGAGGTCAGCGGCCGTCGGCAGACATGGCGAGACGTGTTTCGGAGGCCTGGTTTGGCGCGGGGTTGCGGTGCGCCGGCGGGCGAGCAACTTCAATTCAGGCGGAGACTTGCCGCCCACACGAATGAAGCGCGTCGTATTGATCGAGGATGAGACCTTGTTTCGGCAGCTGATCCGGCTGACGTTGGGCAAGATCAAGGACGTGGAGGTGGTGGCTGAATTCGGGACGGCGCGGGAGGGAATGGAGTATTGCCGTAAGACGCCGCCGGACCTGCTGGTCATGGATCTGGTGCTGCCGGATATGGAGGGCGTCGAATTGATCCGCGCGGTGAGGAAGGCACTGCCGGAGACAAAGGTGCTGCTGCTCACGGCTCATTCCGGCGGACGGCTGCCGTCGGAACTGCTCGCGCTCAAGATCGAGGGGTATGTCGACAAGGCCTCCCCGGTGGAGTTTCTGCTGCACGCGGTGCGGACGGTGCTCGAAGGCGGCATGTTTTTCGCGAGCCGCCGGTCCCCTCTCGCCAAAGATGCAGAGGAACCGAGGGTGGCTTCGGCGATGCCACTGACGGCCCGCGAGCAGGAAGTCGCCCGGATGGTGGCGGCGGGAAAACCCTCCAAGGAAATCGCCCGCGAGCTCGGG
>JBEGJD010000528.1:0-4470 GCA_041184765.1 Verrucomicrobiota bacterium
GCAGCGTCAGATGTGTATAAGAGACAGCCGAAACACCACCGAGTCGATAAGGCCGAACCGTGAACGGCGAGGGATGCTCAACTCTACCGTATTGACCCCTCGCAATGCCGCGATTGTGAACGGGCCCACAAATTTTGGGAAGAACTTAGGATGCTCACCACGCAACGACAAGTGCTCCGTTGACAACAGCACTTCCTCACCCTCCTGGTAGGCGTGTCCGCGCCTGGCTTGGGCGTGACGCTCCCGGAATAGACGATTCGCCTGCTGGATCGCGTCGCGGGCCGCCAGCTGCGAGCTAATTAATCCCTCGGCGAACACCGTGGCGCTAGGGCATCGGGGTTGCGGACCGTGAATCAAAGATGCCTGTGTGTGTGGCACCTCCCCATACAACAATTGAAACGGCGCCAGCCCGGTCGTGCTGTGTCGCGACGAGTTGTACGCGAACTCGAACATGGTGAGCTGCTTCGGCCATGTCTGGGGCTTCCCTCGGACAAATATCCTCAGCGCCTCCTCGAGCGTCTTATTCACGCGTTCCGCCTGCCCGTTCGTTTGGTGGTGGTAGCTCGCCGAGAACTTCAGCCCCGTCCCCAGCAGCTCAAAAAGGCGTCCCCAGAAAACCGAGGTGAACTTTGCATCCCGATCTGATAATAGAACCTTGGGAAGACCCTGCGTGCGGAATACGTGGAAGACGAAAAGCTCGGCTATAGTCTCGGCTGTCGTACCCTGTCGCGATGTAAGCCTCTACGTCACTCCGTAAATTCCTCCAAGTGAAGTCCTGCGCCGCGCGAATGTACGTACGATCCTTACCGAAATGGCCCGAAGACGGGGCGTCGTGCATCTCCTTCAGCACTTCCGGCCTCGCCGACGTTGGCACGCATACTCGGTACTTGTCGGCCGAGCCCACCCCCCCGACAACGTGGCGAAACAGTAACCCAGCCTGGGCGTCAAGAAAAAAATCAGGGTAGATGTCATGGCCGGCCGCGCCGCGAGAGAGAGACGCCCAGACAGGACCGAATTCGGGGCACGCAGGGTACGCGTCGCGGAAGTTCGTAAGGAAAACGGGCTGGATGGTAGAGACATTGTATCCGGCGGCGCGCCAATCGTCGAGCGTCAACGAGACCGAGGACGGCTTCGAGGAGCCAGGACGTTCCTCCCACGCCTGCCAAATAGGACATTCGAGTGGGGCGACGGGCTGCACGACCGCGCCGGCGTCAAAGAGTTGGCGCGGCGTGGGGAGGGCGTGATGCCCTGCGAGGCTCTCCGTGTCGGGTGAGAGACCCATACCGTGGAAACTGGCGATGTCCATATTGAACGGGGGCACCAAGTAGTCGAGAGGTTGCGACGTGGGATCTGGGTGCCTAGAAAGGGCGTCGGCTAAAGCATTCTTCTCGCCCTTGACATATTGAATCTCCTTGATGTCATACTCCAAGAAAACGGTATACCAGCGTGATTGCAGAGGAGACATTTCTGCCTGCTCCGTCAGCCACTGCAGGGAACAGTGATCCGTCTTGCACACAAAGGGGAGACCCACTAAGTAAAACCGGAAGGCTAGGAGGCAATCCCGAATAGCCAGAAGCTCCCGCTGGTACGTCGAATACTTCTCTTCGCTCGGCGACAGACGCCGGCTGTAGTAAGCCACCGGACGCAAATTGCCCCGTGCGTCGCGCTGCAAGACCGCCCCCCCGATTGCCGTGCCTGAGGCGTCGGTCCAGAGCTCCGTCTCGTCCTGTGGATCGAAATACTTCAGGATAGGGGCCCGAGACAGCAGTGCGCGAAGTTCGACAAATGCGGCCTGTGCGGCCGCAGGCAAGGGATACTCGAACTGGCCCTCCCGCAACAAATCAGTAAGCGGTTGCGCAATGCGAGCAAATCCGTCCACAAAGCGCCGGTAATAGCCAATGACCGAGATGAAGGAACGTAGCTCGGTCTGGGTAGTGGGTACCGCCCACCGCTCAATAGCCTCTACCTTGGCAGCCTGTCGCGTGAGACCGTGCTGAGTGAGACGATGCCCAAGGAAATCCATTTCCGACTTGTAAAGATCCGTCTTGGACAACTTGAAAGTGAACTCATACCGCGCGAAGCTGGCCATCACCGCGTCCACTAACGCCACGTGCTCCTCCCGGCTGCCCATGCTGCAAATGAGTACGTCGTCCACATAGGCAAAGGCGGTGCCGAAGGCCCATCCCACTGGCCCTGCTCGATGCTCCGGAGCCCGAATTTCCCGCACCGAACCCATGGCAGCCGGTGTGACCTCCACCGTGCCGTCGTCGGCGCCGGGCGTGTCCACCTGTCGCACCTTAAAGCGATTGGTGTTACTAAACGGGGCGAGCACCTGGTCCATAGCGCGCTGGAAAATAGCCGCGCTGGACTTGGTGCCCATGGGCATGACACACCACTGATAAGAACAGTCAAGCACGGGCACCGTAAACGCCAAAAGAGGCCGGTCGTCCGGGTGCACCTCAATTTGCCAATAACCGTGGCGGGCGTCGGTCTTTGAGAACCACAAGGGCGCCTCCACCCCGGCGAGCTTGGCGTCGTGCTGCAAACACGCCACGCGATCAAACAGCTCCTCCGTAGTGGGGGCCGGGTACGGGTGATCCAGAAGAACCTTGTTCAACTCCCGTGAATCGAAGCAAAACCGCATCTCCGTACTGTTCGGCTTGGGCGCAAACAAGATAGGTGAGTTGTACGGAGAGCCCGATTGTACCTCGATGAGCCCGTGCGCCGCCAACTCCTCGATGGTCTTCTGCAACTGCTGCCGGAGTGCATCCGGGATCCTATACTGTTTACGACTCCGCGGCTCCGCACCGGGCTGCAGCCGCAGCCGAGCATACTCAGTACCGTCGGGCCACCGCGCTTGGGGCCTCGCCGGAAGGCTATCAGAGAAAACGGAAGGATGGCGCCGCGCCAGGGCCAGCTGCTCCTCGGAGTAACCTGGGCTCCCGTCAGGGGTCGTTCCGGCCGCCATCTTTAGACTCTCTGCCAGACGTCGCCGCGCCGCTTCTGCTTCCTCCAGCGCCCGCGCGTCGAGGCCGGCCGATTTGGAGTCTGCCTGCAGGCTCAAGAAGTACGCTCGCCACTCGATTTCCTCAGCCGGATCCATCGCACAGCCCGTCTGCAAGGACGTCCAAGGGTCCTCGTACAAATGGTAAGCTTCCGCCAGGTTATCACGTTTCCAGCGCATGATCGACGTCGGGGTCTCATCCAGGACCTGAACGTGGCGCCGGCCGTCCCCGTCCTCCCACGAACCAATCACGGTGGGGGCTACCGAGCGCTTCTTATTGCCCAAGATGTGAATGCGCATAGGGTCACCTCGAAGCTCCATACGGAAACCAGTGATATCCGGCAAACCCAGGATGAAGTCGAATTGATCAAGGTTGATGACGACGAATGTGATCCTTTCCTTGAACGACTCGCCGATGTTCAAACATACTCGCACTTCGCCTTGCGCCGGCTGGAAGGATCCGTCACCATTCAACACACGCAAATGATGGGAGGCCTGATGGACAGGAAAACCATGCCGTCGCACGAAACCGGCGTCGACAAACGACACGCTCGCTCCAGTGTCGTACAAACCCATCGCCTCCGCCCCCGCACCATGCTTGCCCAAGAACGCTGGGATTTGGAGGAGGGTATTGCGCGCCGGCCGCGAACTCGGCCCGGACACTGACTCCACGCCGCCTTCGCCCTCGTCTCCTTCAGGCCCTGGCGACTTGGACGCGTCCATCGCATACAATGACTCCAGGCCTTGGGCCGCGCGACCTTCGTGAGAACGAATCCAGTGACCGCTTAGTAGCGCCGCCTCAATTGCCTGGAGCCGCGCACGGCCCACCCGGGCCTCCTCCTCCGCGGCGTGCGTCGCCGGAATTTTGGGCGGCACTTGGTCCGCCTGAACCGAGACCGGGAGCGCGCCCGAGCTCCGCGGGGCCCGTCCCTCGCCTACCAGCACAGCACCTCCCTTGGGAGCCGCACGTGTCGCGACCGAGTTGAGGTCGGGTGGTCGTCGCGGCGAGTGCGTCAGGGGCGCCGGCGCTGGAGGTGGGGACGGGCCTAGTAGTCAGGAATCCTCCGAGTCCGAGTCATCCCGGCGTCCCGCCATCGCGGCCTCCATGGCCTGAAGCGCCACGATTGCGGTGTGGAGGTGGGCGCTCAAGGACACGGCACGGTCAGAAGGCTGGCGATGAGAGACCACGAGTGCGGCCTGCGGGGAAGGACGAGACCGATCGTGCCGACGCGGCTTGGAAGTCTGAGAGCGGCGTAGCCATTGCCGCAACACCTCCATCAGGTGAGGCTGACTGCGAAGACGAGGGCAGTCCTGGAACCTCCAATGGGACGATGACTCCCCACACGCCAGGCATTGCTTGGCGTCTCTCCGCGCTTGAATGACCTCCGGTGCCGGTGCATCAGCCATGTGCGAGGCGACAACGTTGAAAAGGCTGACCTCGTCGGGCGCGTCGTGATCGTTCCTGA
>JBEGJD010000529.1:0-2968 GCA_041184765.1 Verrucomicrobiota bacterium
GCGGCCGGGGTCGCCATGCTGCTCGAGATCGCGCGGGCGTTCAGCGCAGGCCCCGCCCCGCGGCGCAGCGTGCTGTTTCTCTCGGTCACGGCGGAGGAGAAAGGCCTGCTCGGCGCCCGACACTACGCGCGCCAGCCGCTCTACCCGCTAGAACGGGCACTCGCCGTGATCAACATGGACGGGGCGAACCAGTTCGGGCCCACGCGGGACATCGAGATCGTGGGATTGGGATCAACCACCATGGAAGACGTCGCAACGGAACTAGCCCGCGCGCAGGGCCGGACGGTGCGCGCGGAAAGCAATCCGGAGCGCGGCACGTATTTCCGCAGCGACCACTTCGAGTTCGCGAAGGTCGGCGTGCCCGGGTTCTACGCCAAGGCGGGCCGCGATTTCATCGGCCAGCCGCCCGACTTCGCGGAGCGCAAGGTGAACGAGTACATCGCACGCCACTACCACCAGCCGAGCGACGACGTGAAACCCGATTGGACCTTCGGCGGCGCCGCACAGGACGCCGCGTTGCTGGCCGAGCTCGGACGGCGAGTCTCCGCCGCGGACGCCTGGCCGGAGTGGAAACCCGGCAGCCCGTTCCGGGACCGCCGGGAGCAAATGCTGAAGGGGCGGCGCTGAACACCTCCCCGGGGGCCGGATCAGGCCTCCTCGCGTTTCTTCGTCAGGCCGGCGGCGCGCTTGATGTTGTTCACGGTCGCGGGCGAAACGCCGCACTCGTCCGCCACGACATTGGCGGTCTTGCCGGCTTGCAGGGCCTGAACGATCGCGTCCTTCAGCTCCGGAGTGACAGTGGTACGCTTGCGACGCTCGCCCTTGGCGGCGGGAGCGGGTTCGGACTCGACCGGCGCCTCAACAACCGCGGGGGTCGGCAGTTTGCCGCCAAAAGCTTTGGCGAGAGCACCCTTCAAACGCGGCGAGGCGTGCGGGGCGAGGGCCTTGATCACGGCATCGATCGAATCCAGCCCGAGTTGGGCGGGAAGACCGGTGAATTGGGCGGCCTGGGCCGCGCGAAGTTCCTGTTCGAGGTTGGCGACCTCGGCCTGTTTGCGGGCGAGGGTTTCACGGAGGGAGTTCAAGTTGGACATGGTGGATGATGGTTTCGGCGAAAGGTAGAACTTGGGCCGCGGAAGTTCGAATCGTCAACCCGGCAGCCGCTACTCCGCTTGCGCCGCGGACCACATGCGCTTCCCTCCCGGAATGTCCCACCCCGTCCGGTTAGCGCTTACCCTCCTCGTCGCCTTTCTCGCCGCCGGTTGCGGTCGGAAGGAGCCGGCCCCCGGAGCCACGCCCCAGAGGGGGAAGGAACCTGCGTCGACGACCTCGTTGGCGAACGCGCCGATGATCTGGCGCGTCGGCAACGGCTCCGAACCGCAGGATCTGGATCCGCAGGTCGTCACCGGCGTGCCGGAGCACAAGCTGATCATGGCGATCTTCGAGGGCCTGCTGGCGGAGAACCCGCGCGACCTCAGCCCCGAGCCCGGCATCGCCGAGCGCTGGGAGGTGTCGGCCGACGGGCTGGTTTACACGTTTCACCTGCGCGCCGACGCCAAGTGGTCCGACGGCACGCCGATCGACGCGAACACGTTTCTCCGCTCGTACCGGCGCATCCTCACCCCGGCGCTGGCCGCCGAGTACGCCTACCTGCTGCACTACGTGCGCGGCGCGAAGGACTACAACGAGGGCAAGATCACGGATTTCGCGCAGGTGGGCTTCAAGGCCCGGGACGCCCGCACGTTGGAGGTTACGGTCAACACCCCCACTCCGTTCCTGCTGAAGCTCATTGCCAGCCACTATTCGTGGTACCCGGTGCCGGTGCACGTGATCGAGAAGTTCGGCGGAATGGCCAAAAAGGGCACGGCGTGGACGCGCCCCGGCAACCTAGTCGCGAGCGGGCCGTTCATGCTGAAGGAATGGCGCCAGCAGCAGCTCATCTCTGTCACGCGCAACCCGCATTACTGGGACCGCGCCCGGGTGAAGCTCGACGAGATCCACTTCCTGCCGGTGGAGAACCAGGACACCGAGGAGAGGATGTTCCGCACGGGCCAGATCGACATGACCCACGAGTTGCCGGTGGCAAAAATCGATGTCTACCGGCGCGAGAACCCCGAGGCGTTGCGCACGGATCCGTACCTCGGGATCTACTTTTACCGCTTCAATCACAAGCGTCCTCCGCTGAATGACCGCCGGGTCCGGCGCGCGCTTGCCCTCGCCGTCGACCGTGAGGCGCTGGTGAAAAACGTGGTCCGGGGCGGCCAGCGCCCGGCCTACGCCGTCACCCACCCCGACACCGCGGGTTACACCCCGCTCGCCAAGCTTTCCGGCACCGCGGAGGAGGCGAAAAAGCTGCTCGCCGAGGCCGGCTTCCCGGAGGGCCGCGGTTTCCCGAAGCTCGAGCTCCTCTACAACACCAGCCAGAACCACCGGCTGATCGCGGAAGCCATCCAGCAGATGTGGCGTCGCACGCTCGGGATCGACATCACCCTCCGCAACGAGGAGTGGAAGGTCTACCTCGATTCGACCGATGCCCTAAATTACGATCTGCAGCGCGGCGGCTGGATCGCCGATTACGTCGATCCGCACGTGTTTCTGGAGATCTGGGCTTCGAAAAACCTCAATAACGACACCGGCTTCGCCAACGCCCAGTACGACGCCCTGCTCGAACAGGCGCTGCGGGCCCCCGACCAGAAGACCCGTTACGACATCTACCAAAAGATGGACGCCCTTCTGGTGGAAGAATTGCCCGTCCTGCCCATCTATTACTACACCAGCGTCAAAGCCCTCAGCCCGCGGGTGAAAGGCTATAACCCGACACTGTTGGATAACCACCCCTACAAATATATCTGGCTGGAACCTGCCGGTAAGTAGTCGGTGCACCGGGCCGCGCGCCCGGCGATGACGAGATCACGAAGGGCTGCGGATTTTGCGGCCTACCCCGAGGGTTTTAGCCGTGGCCCGGGTG
>JBEGJD010000530.1:0-6169 GCA_041184765.1 Verrucomicrobiota bacterium
GCGCGGATCGGCGTGATACGGGGACGGTTGATGCGTGGTTCATGGTGTTGACGTAAAAATCACGCCGCCACATCCCGTCCCCGGATTTCGTTCACCTCGACGCGCTCCGTCGGGCGGATGCGCGGCAAGGTGGGCGGAAAGCTCGCCCGATCAGGGCAGCTCGTAGATCTCGATGAGAACGGTGCCGGCGGCGCGTGCGGCGTCCGCGCAGGTCACGGTGTAGGCGCCGGGAGTGGCGACCAGCACGAGTGCGGCGTCACGGCTCGCTGGATCAGCGAGCGGAAAGGCGCCCGCCTCGTTAAAGGCGGTGTGGAGCGCGGCGGTGCCGGACCAATCGTCGTTGCCGTCAATCCGCGCGCCGTCGTGGTGCACCTCGAGCCGCGGATTGGCCAGCGGATCGGAAACGCCGAAGGCGGAAAGCGACGGACCGATCGCACGGAGCAGGATCCGGCGTGGCGATGATCCCTCCACGACAAAGCCGAGCGCGGCGCCGTCGCGTCCGGCCGGGAGGAAGGTACGGACGGAAACGTTCACCAGTCGCGTGGCGACGGGGATGGCGGCTGACTGCGGCGCGGCTTGCTCCTCTGAGGAGGTGTTTTCCGCGACCGTGGTGTCGAGCGGAGCAGCTGACCTGCTGTTGGTGACGGTCAGCGTGGCGGGACTGCTCACGGCTGAGCCGGCGGAATTGCTGGCCACCGCCGTGTACGTGCCGGCGCTACCTTTGTTGATGTTGGTCAACGTCAGCTTCGCCGCCGTGGCACCTGCGATGGCTGCGCCGTCCTTGCGCCACTGGTAGGTGGGAGTCGGGGTGCCGCTGGCGGAGGCCGTGAAGGAGACGGTGGACTTCGCGGCAGCGGTCACGCTCTGCGGTTGCAACGTGAAGACCGGCGGGGTGCCCGTCGGGCTTGATGAGCCGATGGTCAGGGTGGCGGTGGCGCTTGTGGCGCTTCCGGCGGAGTTGGTCGCGACCGCCCAGTAGTTACCGGCGTCGTTGCTGCTGACGCTGGCAAGGGTGAGGGACGTGCCGGTCCAACCGTTGAAGGTCAGGCCGTTTCGATACCAAACCACAGTGGGTGACGGTGATCCGGAGACCGTCACGCTAAACGTCACCGATGAGCCGGCTGGCGCGTTCTGGCTGGCCGGTTGGGTCACGAACGACGGGGCGATGTCACCGGAGGGCGGCGGCGCGGCCGTGACCGACACGAGTACGTGGTTGCTCAGGCCGGTGCCGGCCGCGTTGGTGGCAAGCACACTGTAGTCGCCCGCGTCCGTGGATGCGAGTGAGGGCAGGAGCAGCGTCGCGGAGGTGGCTCCGGCCAGGGCCGTGCCGTCCTTGAACCACTGATACGTGGCGCCGGGCAGGGCGCAGGCGGTGGCGGATAATTGGAGGGAAGTGCCGGCTGCGGCGGTTTCGCGCGCGAGGCGCGGGCTGTCGCCGTAACCGGTCCAGTTGGCGGGCTCGTGCTGGGCGTTGTCGGTTTCGGCGCAGGACCACACCTGCACTCCGGCGGACTGGGCCACGGTCAAATTAAGGGGCCGAACGACCGCGTCGCGAAAGACGCACTCGGAAACGGACACGCCCGTGAGGCTGGTGCTTGTGAAGTCGATGCCGGCCGTGAGGCGGGAAAAATCGCAACGCAGCACGGCCACGCGCGCGGTGGCGGCGAGCGTCACGCCGGTCCCGGCGAGCGAGGAGGCGGCGATCGGCCGTTGGTTGAACGCGTAGCCAAGTTGGCGGAACACGCAGCTCTCGATTGAGATGTCGGCCGCGCCGCCGGGGAACGCGATGCCGCCTCCGTAGCGGGGGGCGAGGGGCGTTCCAGTGTCGGGAGGGAGCGTGGCCGAGCCTCCGATGCCGTTGAATGTAAGGCCGCGGATCACGAGCCAGGTTGCGGTAGAGCCCTGAGGTCCCGTGAGGGCGGTCAGGCCGGCGGCGCCGAATTGATCCGTGAGGACGGCGGGCCCGGTGCCCCAGGTGCCGGCGGAGTTTCCGTCGTAAGTGATAGGAGCCCCGGATTGCCCGTTCCAACGCAGGATGATTCCGGAGCTGCCGGTCAAAACGTAGGGGACGCCGCCCTTGAAGAGTACGGTGTCTCCCGGGACCAGTGAGGCGGCGGCGGGATTTCCGGTTGCGGCCGGATCGCCCGGGCAATGTTGCCAGGCGGAGCTGGCGGAGGTGCCGGTGGCGGAGTCGCGACCGGCGGCGTAATCGATCCAGTAGGTGGCAGCGCCCAGGCGAGCCGCGCCAACCGCGAGGAGCGGAAGCAGGCGGAGCGCCTTGAACGAAACGGACCGGATGGCACCGAGACGGGAGTTATCATTCATGCCCGCGAGTTCCGTCGGAGCGGAAAAGCGGGCAACCGGAGGGATTTACTTAGAGGGAGCTAAGCAAATCCCGCGGCTAGTTCTAAGATTATGTCCGTCAGGGAGATTCGGAGGTGAAGCTGCGAAAAAAATCTCGCTCGCGCCTCGGTGTTTTTCGCCGCGGTGCATCAGGGATGCCCGATTGGCGCGTGCTAATGGTCGCGATAAGACCGGGCGAATCTGTTCCGTTAAACTTTTGGCCGCCTCGCTCCGCGCGGTCGCCGATGCGCCCGATAGTCGAGTCGGTTGCGGTAACCCGCCCAAAGGGGTCAGGGCGTTCGATGTTAAAACCGGAGGAGGTTTGCAGCTCTCCAGCCGAATCCTCTGGGCCCCAATTCGATATGATCGGCAGACCGGCTAAACGATCTTTGCGGCCGTGAAACATTGAACGCCCTGACCCCTTGGAGTGCGCGTCTGATGGGGTCAGGGCGTTCGGTGTTCAGGCGGGTGCGGATGGATTGAACATTGAACGCCCTGACCCCATGGGCTGGCGTGGGAGGCCGAGGCGGTCCAGGCGCTCGTAGAGAGCGGGTCGGCTGATTCCAAGTTCGGCGGCGGCGGGGGCGATGCGACCGGCGTGCTTCTCCAGGCAGCGACGGATCAGATCGCGTTCCAAGGTGTCCCTAGCCTCGCGGAGCGAGGTGCCCGCCGGAGCTACAGGCGCGGCCAACTCAAGATCAGTGGCCTCGATGCGGCGTGACTCCGACATGATCACCGCCCGGCGGACCCGGTTCTGGAGCTCGCGGATGTTTCCCGGCCACGCGTGGGCCCGCAGCGCCTCCTCTGCCGGCAACGACAGACGGAGGCCCCGGCGGCCTTGCTCGCACGAGAAGCGCTCCAGGAAGTCCCGAGCGAGCCGCACCACGTCCTCGCCGCGCTCGCGGAGCGGGGGAAGTGCGATCCGCACGACCGCCAAGCGGTAAAAGAAATCTTCGCGAAACGAGCCCTCCCGCATGCCTCGCTGGAGATCGGCGTTCGTCGCGGCGATCACCCGGGTGTCGACAAACAGTTCGCCGCGGCCGCCGACGCGTTGGATGGTCTGCTCCTGCAGAAACCGCAGCAGCTTCACCTGCACGGGCAGCGGTACATCGCCGATTTCGTCGAGAAACAGGGTGCCGCCCGCCGCGCATTCAATTCGTCCGCGCCGCTGCTGGTGAGCACCGGTAAAAGCCCCTTTCTCGTGCCCGAACAATTCGCTTTCGATCAGCGTTTCGGGAATTGCGCTGCAGTTGATCGCCACAAACGGCCCGCTACGCCGGCGGCCGAGTTCATGGACCGAGCGAGCAGTCATTTCCTTGCCGGTGCCACTTTCCCCCAGAATCAGCACCGGCGCGTCGGAGGCTGCGACCTTCCGTACGGTCGCCGCCACTGCCTGCATGCCCGAAACATCCCCGGGTGGAATCGCATCGGCCGAGAGTGTGCTCCCGGCGCGATACTCCCGCTCCCATCGCGCGACGCGACACGCCCGCCGGAGCAACACCCGCAACTCTTCGGGGTCGACCGGCTTGGCGAGAAAGTCGCAAGCGCCAGTGCCCACCGCGCGAGAAGCCGGGTCGGGCGCGATCTGCCCGCTCAGCACGATTACGCGCGTGGTCGGATCCCGGCGCAGGATCTCACCGATCAGCGCAAGGCCTTCGGTCGGTGATGAGGGATCCGGTGGCAGTCCGAGGTCCAATAGCACGGCTGCCGGCGGGGACTTCTCAATGGCCGCGATCGCACTGCCGCGATCGGAAGCAAGCCCGACCGCGTAGTCTTCACTGAGATTCCAGCGAAGCTGCGTGAGCAGCGCCTCGTCGTCATCGACAATCAGCACGGCGGGCTTTTCGGAAGTGGGCATGGACGGCAGTGATTTCCCCCGGTTCAACCCACCGCTGGGCCAACCCGCAGAAACACGCGGAACACTGTGCCTTCGCCGGGTCGGCTGCTCACCGTGATCCGCCCGCCGTGCGCTTCGATGATCGAGCGGCTCTGGAACATCCCGATGCCCAGCCCGGATGGCTTCGTCGTGCGGAACGGGCGAAACAACGACTCGCTCACAAAGCGTTCCGACATCCCGCAGCCGTTGTCCCCCACCGTAAGCACGGCCCAGCCCTGCTCGGAACCGGTGGCCACGCGGATATGCCCTTCGCCGGCCACCGCCTCAGTGGCGTTCAGGAGCATGTTCGTGATGACTTTGCGGAGTTGTCCGCGGTCGGCGCGGATCCTCGGCAGTGGGGCCAGCGCGGTCTCAACCGCGACCGTACCCAGCCGTGGAATCTCGCGCACCGCAGCGGACACGATCTCGTTGAGATCCGTTTCCGCCGGCTCGATCCTCAGTCCCTCCCGCAGGCCGCCAAGCCGGCGGATCAGGTCGTTCAGGTGACCGCACGCCTGCGAGACCGAGCGCAACGCGTCAGCGCGGAAGTCCGGCTTGTCGAAGTGAGCGGAAAAATTCTGGAGCATCAGCGAAAGCAGGAACGACGCGTTCTTGAGGTCGTGGATGAAGAACGCGGCCATGCCTTGGAACGCTTCCAATTGCCGGGCCTCGGCGAGGGTCTGTGAAAGCCGGATGCCCTGAAGACTCGCCGCGACCTGGTTCGCGACGCACTCCAGGATTTCCAGATCGCCGGGCAGGAAGGGGGATCCGTCGACGCGGTCGCCCAACACCAGCACGCCGAGGCATTCCCCATGATCGAGGATCGGAACGACCACGCGGTGTGGCCGGCGCGCGAACATCGGGGGATTGGCCGCGCGCAGAACATCCGCCCATTCGCCGGAGGCTGATTCCAGTTCAGCGGCGCCGGGGACCGCGCGGAAATGCGCGGCGATGTTCCCTGCGTCGATGCGGGCGGCGGTAGCGCCGGCGCCGGCATCCGGGGATGCGGCGGTGGATGCGGCGAGATCAAGGGACTCGCGACGCGGATCCAGCAGCCAGAACGAGACGGAGAGTGCGTGAAACTCAGTGGCTACCAATCCGGTCACGGCGCGTCCGAGCGCGGCCGGGTCGGTGCAGCGCGAGGTTGCAGCGGTGAGGCGCAACCACACGGTCCGCGCGTCATGAAGCGGACGCCGGAAGTGGCGGCTTACCAGGCGCTTCAACCGCCAGCGCGCGCGTTCCGAATGCGTGGCCAAGGCGAGGCCCAGCAGGCCGACCAAAGACAGAAACGCCACCGGCGCGAATCCGGTGGCGCCCGCGATTTGAAGTCCGGTGGAGGCGGAGGCTCCGAGGAGCAGGAGATAGATGCCTGCGAGCAGCAGGGTGACGGAGCGCCGCAGGATCTCCTGGGAAGGATACACGGAGAGCACGATACCCTCAGTGCGGCGCAGCGCTCGAAGGATGAGAATCGTGCCCGCGAGCACGCCGCCGGCATTGAATGCATCCAACACCGGATCCAAGCGTCGGGTCGTGAGAAACTGACTGCCGGTGAAGAGGCGTGTGGCGAGGATGGTGCCCGCACCGAAGACCATGAACTTGAGGCGCCACCGAAGGGTTCCGACCGAAGCGGCGAAGGTCCGTTCGAGCTGCAGGAGCGCGGTTACGGCGGCGATGAGGGCGGCCCCATGCATCCATAGACCGGCGACGGATAGATGAGGGGCGACGCCCGGCGCCACCGCGGTCAACAGGGCACATCCGCCGGCGAGGACGCAGAGCGCCGGAGCCAGACCGATCGGGACGAAGGTCCAATGCCGGCGCGTACGGTTCAGCGACGCGTCACGCGCGTAGGCTACGGCGAACCACAGCCACATCCCCGCGCCCAGCGCGAAGGCGGACTCCCGCGCCAGGAGCC
Organism: Verrucomicrobiota bacterium; assembly: GCA_041184765.1. GTDB lineage: Bacteria > Verrucomicrobiota > Verrucomicrobiia > Opitutales > Opitutaceae > ER46. The sequence goes on from JBEGJD010000530.1 coordinate 6,132, forward strand.
ACGCCGACCGTGCGGTTCCAGTCTGAAGTTCCGCTCCG
>JBEGJD010000531.1:0-2817 GCA_041184765.1 Verrucomicrobiota bacterium
CTGACCCGCTCCGCCACGAAGGCTATGGTGGCAAGAACGTCGAGTTTCTCGCCGCCCAGGTGCCACCGCGCCTCCAGGAGCACCCCTTCGACATCGTTCTGCTACACGCGGGCCACAACCACTTCGCCGAGGAAAAACCCGTTCCCGGAATGATCGCTTCAACCGAGAGCCTCATCCGCTCCTTTCGCGCCGCCAATCCCCGGGTCGTGGTGCTACTCGCGCAGGTCATCCCCGCCGGGAAACTGCCGAAGTACTCCTACCTTCCGGAACTGAACCGCGAACTCGCCCGGCTGGCCGCCCGCCTGCACTCCACCCTCCAGCCGGTCGTCGTGGTTGATCAGGCGACGGGCTTCGACTGGAGAACCGATACGGTCGACGATCACGTGCACCCCAATGCCGCCGGCGCCGCCAAAATGGCCGCACGCTGGCTGGAGGCCCTCGCACCCGTCGTGCTGAGGCCCTTGGAGCCCGCCAACCGGCCGCAGTGATCAACGTCGCGCGCAACCTCAGCCTCCCGGGAACGCCTCGAACCTCGGAAGACGGAAACCGTCTTGGTCGTCAGGCCAGCCGTTATCTCCCAAGGTGTTTTCACGACACCGCCGCAGCTCCATGAACGATTTCCACACGCGCGCGATTGACCGCGGACGGGCCGCGACGGTTCGCTCCTGAACAGTCCAGACCAAGCAGGGCGTTCCCGTCGCAACAATGACCACGAATCCAATCCTGAAGCTACGAGCGCTGCTCGCCGCTCTGCTGCTCACCTCCGCCTCCGCGCAGCCCATCGCCAACGACCGGTACACCTTGGAACCCGCGGCCGACGGCGCCGTGCGCCTCACGACGAGGGACGCCGGCTCATGGCTCTTCCGCGGAGACTTTGCGGTGCTGGTCGCCCAGGCCGACCCGAAGCCCGCGATGCGACCGGGCAACGTCCCCCGGGTGTCGTATAATCTCGTCACGTGGCAGTCGGCCGCTCCGGTCGCGGGCAGCGCGCTGAAAAAAACCCGACGCGCCGTCGCGCAGGCGGGCGACGGTTTCGACGACCGCATTCTTGACGGCAAGACCGACCAACGCACGGCCGATCTCTTCGCGGCCGCTCCGGTCGTCCACGTGAAGGCGGCAGGCGTCCGGCGGCAGGGCGACGTCCTGGAGTTTACCCTCGCCCCGCAGGACACCTTCGCCCTCACCGCCCGCCTCACGCTGCCGCCCGGCGACGCCGAGCCCGTGCTCACCTTCACGCTCACGCCCCGCATCGAGGCATGGTTCTCCGTTGGATACATCGGCGCCCCCGTCCACCGTCTCGATGATCTTGCGGAGGTCTGGCAGCCGTTCATCTGGCAGGAGAAACGCTTTCCCGAGCGTTCCTACCTGACCGCGGCCTTCCAATGCTCGCTACCGGCGACCTTCGTGCGCAAGGGCAGCGTCACCCTCGGCGTCGTGGCCGATGCCGACGAGCTTCCCTTCTCGCCGCTCCCGCTGCTCGACAACAGCCGCTTTGGCGTCGCGCTGCGCAACCCGGCCGGGGAGGCGCAGCCGATGATCTTCGCGCCGATGCTGGGCGGCGCCGAATCGAAGCGCGCCGCCGGTCAGGCCTTCACGTTCAAGCTCCGCTTGTTCACCGGCACCGGCGACGTCACCGCCGCCTACGAAACGCTGGCGCGCCGCATCTACGGTTTCCGCGACCACCGCCGCAACGCGATCGCCACGCTCAACGAAACGTTGGACAACATGATCGACTACGGGATGAGCCGCTACAGTTGGTTCATGGAGGAACTGAAGGGCTGCTCCTACTCGACCGACGTACCCGGGGCGGTGAAGAACGTCTCCTCGCTCAATCCCCTCAATCTCGCCCTCGTCACCGACGACGAGGAGATTTTCAGGAACCGCGCCTATCCGATCGTCGAGTTCATGCTGTCGCGCGAGAAGTTCCTGTTCTCACTGGACCCGAAGCAAAAGATCCAGAGCCCCTCGCGCGCGCTGCTCGGCCCCTGCGCGCCGGTCAGCGAACTCGCCACCCTTTACGGCATCACCCACGGCGCCTCACCGGTGTTGCGGAAATTGGCCGAAGACATGCTCGGCCGGAACCGCACCCTCAACCTCGACGACGTCGCCGAAGGCGGCACCTGGCAGAACCGGCTGGCCGTACATGGTGTCACCGGCGAAGCCCGGCTACTCGCCGAAGCCCGCCGCGGCGCCGATGCCTATCTGGCCAGCCGCGTCGACCGGCCCGCCACCGGCTTCGACGACGGAGGCATGTTCTTCTGGACCGGTTTCACGCCGAAATGGATCGATCTCCTCCGCCTCTACGAGGCGACGGGTGAGCCGCGCTACCTGGCGGCGGCCCGCCAAGGCGCCCGCCAGTATACGATGTTCACCTGGATGGCGCCGCGCATCCCTGATGCGGACGTGACCGTGAATCCCGGGGGCAATGCCCCGGTCTATTGGTATCTGAAGAGCAAGGGCCACGCCCCGATGACAGCGCCCGAGGAACGTGTGCCCGCGTGGCGGCTCTCCGAGATCGGCCTGACCCCCGAATCTTCGGGCACGATGTCGGGGCACCGCGCCATCTTCATGGCCAACTACGCGCCGTGGATGCTCCGCATCGCGGCGCTCACGGGCGATCAACTGCTCCACGACGTCGCGCGCTCCGCCGTCGTCGGACGCTACCGCAATTTCCCCGGCTACCACATCAACACGGAGCGCACCACGATCTACGAGCGCGCCGACTACCCGCTGCGCGACCACAAGGCGCTCAGCGTGAATTCATTTCACTACAACCACATCTGGCCGCACATGAGCATCCTCCTCGACTTCCTCGTA
>JBEGJD010000532.1:0-2902 GCA_041184765.1 Verrucomicrobiota bacterium
GCCGGCTTCTCGGCGGCGACCGAAGGCGTGATGCGGCTGTAGACGGCGCCCATGTTGTGGGAATCGAGGGCCTTCCCGAACGAGTCCATGACCTGGATCTCGTAGATGCCGCGCAGATAGACGCCGCTGTTGCTCCCCTTGGGAACGTTGACCTCGAGCTTGAGGTTGAAGTCCTCGAATTCGCGCTCGGTGCGGAGATTCGCGGTGCGCGGCCCCGGCTTGCCGGGCGTATGCTCCGGGGGCCGGTTGACGAGGTTGCCCTGTTCCACGGACCAAGCGCTCTTCAGATTTTCCTCCTTAGCGCGCCAGCCGGCGAGGTCACGGCCGTTGAACAGCGCCACCGGCTCACCGAACTTCACCTTGGCGAGGTCGGGCCGCGGCGGCAGCGGCGGGATGCGGCGGCCGGAAAAATCGGCGCGATCGGCGCCGTTGCCGGCGGGGCGCGGCACCACGCGCGTGCCACGGAGGAGATCTCCTTCGAGGCGCGCGGTGATCGTCTCGGTCAATTGCTGCCGCCGCACGACACCGCCAGCGGCGTCCTTGCGCTCGACATCCCGCACCCGCGTGAGCGTCAGAACGCCGTCGGCGACGTGAACGTGGGCCGCGGGAAGAACGCTGCCCCCTCCCCAGAGGACGGCGCCGTCGAGCCAACCACCGCGGTCGGCGACCTCGAGCCATCCCGCGGCCCCGTTGGGCAAAGTGAGCGCCCAGCGGCCCGCGAAGGGTCCCGCGGCTGACGGAGCGGCGGCAGAGGCGATGGAGGCGATGAGCAGGACACCGGCGAGGCCGGCCAGGCGACGGAGGTTGGAGATGATCATAAGGGGGATGCGCGCAGCTTCGCGCGGGTGACGCGGAAGGCCAGCCCGGTTTCAGCCGGAAGTCGTCGGCGAATCCCTCGCGGCATCGCCCGAATCCACGCTGCTTGCGCCGACCAACCGATGCGAGGAACGTCCGTTTCATCTTCGCATGAAGACCATCCGCCGTTCCGCCGTCCTCACCCTCACGCTTGCCGGAATACTTGCGGCCCAAACCAGCCGCCCGGCCGGCGAAACGACGCTCCAGCTCGACGTCGGCAACGGCATTCGGGCGGTTTCACCGTCGCGAGTGACCGTGCCGGCCGGCGAACGCGTGCAGCTGGTCGGTCCGGAGGCCCGCGTAGGTTTCGGTTACCTTTGGACGCGCAACAACCGCGCGCTGCCGGGCGCGACCGATCGCAGCCTCGTCCTGGACTCCGTCACCGCGGCTGACGCCGGCTCCTACGCCTGCCTTCACACCAGTCCCACGGCGCTGCCCGCTCCCTCCCAGTCACTCGTGCTCGGCGTCGGACCCGTCGACCGCCTCCTCAACATTTCCACGCGAGCGGAGCTGGGTGCCGGCCCCGAGGCGGCGGTCACGGCCGGCTTCGTCGTAGCTTCCCCCGGGCCGGCGAAAAAGATCATCGTGCGCGCGGTCGGCCCGGCACTCGCGCAATTCGGAGTGGCCAACCCTTTGCGCGCTCCCCTGCTTCGCATCCTCGATGCCACCGGGCGCCCGTACGAGAACGGCTACGCCTATCCCGCGGTCGTCGGCGGCCTGACCTACGAACAGGACCTCGCCGACTCTCTCGCCCGCTGCGGCGCCTTCCCGATCCCGCGCGGAACCCGCGACGTCGTCGTGATGATGCCTTTCACCGCCGGACTTTACACCGCGCAGGTGACCAGCGCCGACAGCGGCACCGGAACCGTCCTGGTCGAGGTCTACGAGGTGCCCTGAGAGGGCACGGACCTCAGCCCGCCTTGGGGTCGGGGAACTCACGGCTCCGCACCTTCGCGATCGGTACACCGGCCACGTCGATGCGTGAGAGATCGCAGGGACCGAGTCCGGCGCGTTCAGCCATGACCAGATGATTGTCGCCGGGCAGGAACGGCGCGATGCCGCGCGGCGCGCGCAGGTTGTCGAAGCCCATCACGGCGGTCCCGACCGCGTCGGTCGCCACCGGGTTGAATCCGCAGATGATCACACCCGGCGAGGCGATCCGCTGTGTGCGGCCCTTCACCCACGGTCCCTCCGCCCAGTTGAGCGTCGTGATGCCGTCGATGAGGCCAAGATGGATGGGGCGCGCCTCGCAGATGTCGGACACGATACGCGGCACGCGGTAACCGCCGTCGTTGGGTGTGAAGAATTCGCGCTTGGAACCCGGCGGATCGAAGGGCGCCGCGTTCTCGGCCACGCCCCAGCCCTTGAGGTTGTGCAAACGACCGCGGCCTTTCACACCGTCTTCCGAGGGCGCATCGTCGCCGTACAACGCATTGGGCGTGATGCCGAAGAGGTTCTTCATCGTGAGCGTGATGCCCGTCGTGATGTGGGTCTTCAGCTTGCAGAGGGAGACGAACACATCGCAGTCGGCATAGGACCGGTTCAGCTCGAATTGCTCGAACAGGTGGCCGCCCGTCGGCACGCGGAACGAGGCATAATCGCGTGAGCGGCCCAGGTTGCGGGTGTCCTCGGCCTCGACGCGGCCGAGCGCCTGCAGCGCGTTCCAGTCAAAGCCGGCGTCGACCAAGGTCTTCTCCATCGGCTGGCGCAAGTTCGTCGACTCCACGAGGCGCACCCGCCGCGCGCCGGCGGCGAAGAACGCGGACGTGACGGCCATGACGGTGACCGGATGCGTCATGTAGCTCTCGCCGACGGGCCGACCGAGCAGGGAGTCGAACTTCGAGCCGGTGAGGTTCACCTTCATCGTGATGGTGCGGTCCTTCACGAGCGCGCCGATCCCGCCCAGCTGGTCGAAACTGCGGTCAAACGCCGCGCGCACTTCACGCGGATTATAGCCGGGGCATGTCACGATCGAAACCCGCGCGCTCCGCGGTCCAACCGGCTCTCCGGCCAGCGCCAGGGGCGCCAAGGCCGAGCCCAGCACCGC
>JBEGJD010000533.1:0-11301 GCA_041184765.1 Verrucomicrobiota bacterium
CGATTGGCACCGCGAGCTTCACTTCAATTCGCTTCATCAGGCTCGAGGACCGCGGTGAGGTGCCATTGCTGCAGGGTAAAAACGTAGGCCTCGGCCTTCTCACGCAGACCCCGCCAGACCACCGAGCGGCCCTGCTCGTGGACCTCCAGCATGCGGCGTCGGGCCGTCGAGTAGTCGAAGCCGAATACCTTGCGGAAAACCAGCACGACGTAGGACATGAGGTTCACCGGGTCGTTCAGCACGACGACCCGCCACGATCCGCCGAGGGCCGTCTCGGTGCGGACGTCCTCCTTGGGCAGCGTAGCAGACTTGGTCATCCCGAATGGTTGAATGGCTCCGCCGCTCGCGTGCAAACCCGATCGCGCGTCGCGCGCTCAGAAGCGCTTGCTCACCTGCGCCTCGAACACGCGTCCACGCGGGTTCGTACCCGCGCCGCGCCGGTAGCCCGAGTCCTCGTCAGCCAGCGGCGGCTCGGAGTCGAAGACGTTGTTCACCCGGAACCGCACCGACGTGTCGTTGAGGAAACCGCCATGTTTCCGTGTGAAGGAATAGTTCAGGTACGCGCTGTGGGTCGCATAGGCGGAGACAAGGTAGCGGTAGCGCCGCACCCCGCCCGAGTCGACGTAGTTGGAAATGTACTCCGGTTGGCCGAGCACATCGTAAATCTCCTTCGTGGTGGAGGCGCCGGTGTCGACGTACGTGCCGTAGTAGTAGGAGATCCAGCCGCCAGTCCACGCGCCCGCGCGCCAGGTGGCGCCGATGTTGCCGCGGAACCGAGTGCGGCCGTCGCGGTTAATGTTCTCAACCTTGGGCGCTCCCGCGTCAGCCTGGGTCTCAGCGGTCAGCAAATACCCGGCGTCACCGCGGATCGTCCCCTGCCCAAAGCGCGTGCGCGGCAACCGGTACTCGACGCCGAAATCGAGCCCCTCCGTCTCGCGACCCGCGAGGTTCACATAGTCGGTGACTACTCGGCGGACGGCGCCGACGGGGGCGCGCTGGGTCGCGGCCGGGCGACCGGCGTTGAAGGCCTGATAGGCCTCGATATCCGCCGGCGTCACCGGGTCGCGTACGACCTTGGGATTTCCGAGATAGGAAGCCGTGCCGCTTCCTAGGTTGATCTGGGAAATGGGAGTTCCACCGCCGAGGGCCTTCTGCACGGCGCCGTCGAGCAGCTCCTCATCGTAGAGCAGCTGATTGGCGACGGTCACCGAGGAGATGACGTCACGCTGCTGGATACGCCAGTAGTCGACCGTGAGCGTGAGCCCCCGGATCCAAGGCGGGGAAACCGCGAGACCCGCGGAAAGCGAGCGCGCCGTCTCGGGCTTGAGCGACTCGTTGCCCTGACGCAGGACCACCGGCATGGCGCTGGAATCACGGTTCAGCCCCGTCGCCTCGGAGCGGTAGAGATCGTTGTAGGTACTGCCGGAACGCTGCAGCGGGGTCGTGTTGGTCTGCACGAGGTTCGGCGCGCGGAACGAGGCCGCGACGCTTGTGCGCAGGAAGATCCACTCATTCGGACGGTAGTTCAGGCCGAACTTCGGCTTCGCGTTGGTCCCGCTCCGCGAGAAGTGCTCCACGCGCCCGGCGGCGGAGAACTCCATTGAACGCGCCCAGGGTCCGCGATTCTTCCGTCCCACGAGCGGCAGCAGCGACTCGGCGAACACCGAAGCGACCGTCCGCGAGGCGTACATGTTCACATTCGGGCTGAGAGCGATGAAATCGTTTTCGTTGGGGCCGAAGAACAGATTCGTCGGGTCGTTGGGGTTGCCGTTGAAGGGAGCGTCGGCCGGATTCCGCCCGGCGTACGGCGGACGGTAGTCGCGGTAATCCTCCCACCGCATCTCGGCGCCGAAGGCCAGACCCACCGGACCGCCCCAGAAGCGCTCCCAGACATTGCCGTTGATCCTCAGATCCCAGGTCGCGAGTTGCGTGCGTCCCTCGCGGACGAAGTTGTCGTAGAGAGAGGCGGTCAACGCCTCGGGATTGCGGTACGGCTTGTCGACCATCAGCAGGTACGGATTCGCGGTGTTCCCCGGCTGCGCGACCAGCTTGAAGGTGTAGTTGAACGGATTGAACGCCTTGACGGGATCGGACGACGTGAGCGCGGCGCGCAGCTTGCTCTCGCGCACCGCGAAATGCTCCTCGTCCCGGGTCTTGTTGCGACCGTAGAGGACCGCCGACTCCCACTCCCAACCCTTGCCCAAGCGACCGCGCAAACCGGCCACGAGACGCAGCGCCTGCGAGTGCACGTAAATGCGACGTGGTTTGAAATCGCGCGGGATCACTCCGACCCCCGTCAGAAACTGCACCTGCGCCGGATCGCCGACGAGACGCGGCGAACCGTCCGCGTTGGGCGCGCCCGTCGGGTGGTAGAATCGTGTTCCGAACGGGTTGAACGGATTGTCGGCGCTGACGAAAATATTGTGGTCGGTCGCGACGTCGAAGCTCGTGGGTAAACGGCCCGTGACCGACAGGGCACGGTAGGCCAGCACCTCGCCGAAGAATTCGAGGTCCCCCGCCAGCTTGTGCCGGAACATCGCCGTGAGGTTGATGCGATCAGTCTTTGGCAGGATCGGCTTAAACTCGTTCGGGTTCTGATACCAGTTGACCGTGTAATCGTCGATGTTGTGCGACGGGAGCGTCTGCCGCCATCCAATGTTTCCGTCGACGAGCGGTATCAGGTAGAATGTCCCGTTCGTGGCGAGCGTGGCCGAGGTGCTGCCGGAGGTCGTGATGATTCCCCGGTTCGCCGCCGGACGCGCGCCCACGAAAGCGCCCGCTGCGTCGTAATTTCCCCGCACGAAGCCGCCGTAGTAGCTCGAGTCGGTGCTGAGCCGGTTGTCGAAATCGTTGTCGCGAGACACCACTCCGGCGGTGTCGGTGATCGGCAGACCGTCCCACGGCGGCGGGACGTTACGCGTGACTCGGATATCCTGATCGCGCGAGAACTTACGCTGCCCGAGCCAGAGGAAATCGCGGTGATAGTAGTCGAGCGTGAGGAGCAAGTTCCCGCGGCCGCGGTTGAGGTTGATGCCCTCGGTGAACTCGAGGTTCCAGTCGTTGCCACCGCCGTGCTGACTCACGCTTCCGCGCAGGCGCATGCTCCGGCCGTCGAAACGGCTGCGGGTGATGTTGTTCACGACTCCGGCGGCGGCGTCGGTGCCGTAGACCGCGGAGGCGCCGTCACGCAAAATTTCGACGCGGGAGAGCGCCGCGGAAGGCAGGTTGTTGATGTTAGTCGAGAGCGACGGCACGCTTCCCTCGGCCATGCTGATCGGGTGAGGCGGCATGCGCCGGCCATTCAGCAACACGAGGGTGTTGCCGCTGCCGATGCCGCGCAGGTTGATGGCCGTGTTGTCGCCCCGGGCGTCGGCGCCGAGCGTGTTGCCCTCGTCGAGCTCAAGCGGTCCGCCGATCGCGAGGTTCTCAAACAACTCGGCCGGAGTGGGCGCGCCGCGCAGGTCGAGATCCTCCATATTCAGGACGGTGACCGGCAGAGTCTTCTCCTCGTCGAGCCGGCGGATGTTTGAGCCGGTGACCGTGAAGGCCTCCAGGAGCACGGTGTCGCGCTTGGGCTCCACCTGCGGCGGTACGGGCGCGACGGTTTGGGCGTGGGCCGTGGCGGCGATGACAACTGGCAGCACGCGGGTCAGTGCTGCGGGTAAACGCGGAAGGAAGAACATGCTTTTGTAATGCTGCGGCGCGCACTGGCACGCGCTGCCGCTTCGATCGTAACGGCCGGCCTTCCGGCTGCAAATTCCTGCAGCGAATTCCCCCTACGGGGGACGAAAATCAACGTCCCGCCGACACCTTCGCTCCACCAATCCGGTACAGCGCGCTCTCCGAGCGAAGCAGCAACGTCCCGTCGACAACCGCGAGGCTGGCGAGCGTGCGCTCCCCGAGCGTGTTTTGGGCAAGGCGCCGGAACGTCTTCTCCGCCGCCACCACCGTGGCCACGCCACTTTCGCTCTGGAAATACACCCGGCCGGCGGCCGCGAGGGGCGACGCCGAGTAGCCGGCCTCCAGCTTTTCCTGCCAATGCACGGTCCCTGTGCGGGCGTCGAAACAGGTCGCGACGCCCATGTCGCTGACCGCGTACAGCTCGTCACCGACTACCACCGTCGAGGGCGTGAGCGGGGCGCCTTTCGTCGTTCGCCACGCGATGTGGGTGTCGGTTAAGTCGCCGGTTGCTCCGTCGACCCGAATCGCGAGGAGATCAGCGCGATTGTATCCCGTGCCGATGAAGAGCAGCCCATGCGCAAAGACCGGACGCGGGATCAGCGAGTAACCTCCGCCATAGCGCACCCGCCAGATTTCCCGGCCGTCGACCGGATCATGCGCGATGACGGCGCCGCTGGCCGGACAAACAATCTGCGGGCGGCCCGCGACCTCGATCAAGAGCGGTGTCGCGAAGGAGAATTTCTGTCGGACCTCGAGATCACGCGGCGCCCGCCAGGCGACTTCGCCAGTGCGGCGGTCGAGCGCCACGAGGGCAGGATCCGTGCGGGCATCGGCGCTGAAGACCAGCAGATCGCCGACGATGATCGGCGAGCCGCCGTTGCCATGCTCCGGCTCGTAGCGCAGCCGGTTGTTGCGCCACAGGATCTTGCCGTCGAGGTCGAGGCATGCGGTGCCGAAGTGTCCGAAGTGGACGAAGAGCCGGCCCTCGTGCAGCACCGGGGTCGGGCTCGCAGGCGAGTTCTTCTTGTGCATCGAAGCGCGTCCCGCCTCGGACGGCGCGAACACCTCGACATCCCAGGTGATTCGCCCCGTTGCGAGATCCAGCGCCAACACCCGCAGCGAAGGCGCGCCATCGCCGTCGGCCGCTCCGGTGGTCAGAAAAATCCGCCCTCCGCCCACGACGGGCGAAGACCAGCCAAGTCCGGGCACCGGCTGACGCCAGAGGACGTTCTCCGTCCGGGACCAGTTCAGCGGCAGATCTGTCGCGGCTGATATCCCCTGCCCTCCCGGCCCGCGGAACTCCGGCCATTCGGCAGCAATCGAGCTTCCAAACGCGGAAAGGAACAGCACCAGACCGGCGGCGCGGGGCGACAAGTTCATGGGGCGATTGAGCGCCGGCCTCCTTCCACGACGAGTAAAAACCAGCTTCGACCAAAGCACCGCGGCGCCCTTGACGCTCCGCCGCGGGATTTCTTCGCTCGTCCGGTGAAGCCCGCTTCGCCGCAAACTCTTGCGGCCGAAAATCCCCACCCTCCTGCCCATCGGAAACCCGCAAAGAATGGAATTTCGAGGCGGGTGCTCCCCAGTGAAGAGCGTGGGTGGCAGGAAGGCGATTCGGCCGATCGCGGAGACGCTGCGCGCTGCCTAGTTGATCTGATAGCTCCTTCTGTTCACCGAGCCGCAAAGTAAAGATTCTCTACCTGACGCGGCCAAAAACTTCCCCATGCCTACATACCTGCGACACAGCATCGTCGTTCTCGCCGTTTTCGCCGTCGCCGCCTCTCTAGCGCTGTACCGACCCGGCCCACTGCAAGGCGCCTCTAATCGGGAGACCCGCGGCCTGCCACCCACCCCGTCGACGAACGCCGCCACCGCCGACAATGCAGGAGGCAAGGCCGGCGACCCGGCCTGCGACCCGCTGAGCGCTCCCGGCGTATTTTCCGACAAGGTGGCCGAGCTTCGTCGGCGAACGGAGGCGCTGGAGCGCGTTCGGGCGTTTGATGACTGGCTGGTGGAGTGGCGACGCTCCGTCCCGACAGACGGGATGGCGCTTGGGATCTCGGGTGCGAAAATCGCCGTGGAGCGCAAACGCGCCCTGAAGGAACTGATCGAGCTTGATCCGAAACGCGCGCTGGAGGCCGCCGTGCCACCCGGGCTGCGGCGTGAACTACCGCCGGCGGTCGCCGCCCAACTCGAGGAACGCATCGATTCCCGCGGGAACCTGGAGGTGTCGGTGTCGCATCGCGGAGCAGAGGCCCGCTACGACCGGGTCGCGCGCATCGAAGGTAAAGACTACCGGGCGTTTGTGTTCGGACGCCGGTTGCAACTGCCGACAAAGACCGGATTGCCCCTGCACGGCATTGTGGTCGATGACGTGATGGCCGTCGCCGAGGAGCCCTACCGGATGCTCGATGACGCGGAGAAGGCGGAGATCGGGTTGGCCAGTGAGACCTTGGCAATTCGCGTGGGAGCGGAACGGATCGATCTTCAATCCCCGTCCGAGTTCGCGGAGCTGGAGGAACGCCTGCGCGCCGCCGAAAGTCGTTCGGGGCCGGAGGTAATGGAGGTTGGACGCGGTGCGACACCTCCGACGGCCGCCCTCACGTCGGCGCCGAGTTGGATCAACGGCACGAAGCGGATGCTCTATCTTAAAATCGACTTCTCCGACGACACTGCCGCCGCGTTTACCGACGCCGAAATCCAGTCCGGCGCCGCCGCGACCAACGACTACTTCGTGGCCAACTCGCAGGGCAAGACGACCTTCGTCGCCTCCATCCTGCCCTCGACGCTGCGGATGCCGAAACCAAAGTCCTACTACGAGACCTCCGGCTCGACCAACGGGGAGCTCTACACCGCGGCGCGCGACGCCGCGAAAGTGTACGACGCGGCCAACGGCGGCACCGGCGCGTGGGACCCCGACAAGTTCGATCGTTACATCATCGTTCACAAGCGCATCTCGGTCTACCTTTACGGTGGCGTGGCGCAGACGGGAGGCGCGCGCGTCGGGCTGAACAACACGGTCTCCGCCGGCACGACCGGCCACGAACTCGGCCACACGCAAAGCCTCGCGCACTCCCATTATTGGCTGCCCTCGGGCACGTCGCCCGTCGGGGCTGGATCGCACATCGAGTACGGCGACGTTTTCGACATCATGGGCGGCGGTGGCGCGACCCAGCATCTGAACGTCTCGCAGAAGGCGAAGCTGGGCTATCTCGACGCCGCCGCGATCACCACGGTCACCGCATCCGGGACCTACCGCATCGCGCGCCATGACGACGCCTCCGCCGCCGGCGTGCGCGCGCTGCGTCTCGCGCCGGCCGGCATGAACTACGAGTACTGGGTCGAGCACCGGCGGGTCGCCCCCACCTCCTTCAACGCCGCGCAGCAGGACCGTTTGAAAAACGGCGTCCTGATCCGCTGGGGCGCCGAGAAGTCGCCGTCCTTCACGAGCGGGCAGGGATCTTACCTTCTCGACGCCACCCCGGGTTCCGCGGGCGGGGCCAACGACGCGCCGCTGAAGATCGGCGAGACCTTCGTCGACCCCGACGCCGGCATCTCCTTCAAGCCGCTCGCCATCGGCGGCACCGCACCCAACGAGTACATCGACGTGCAGGTCGGTTTCGGCGCCGTCGACGGCAACCGCAACCCGGTGCTCACCGCGGAAGCACCCAGCGCCGGCCTCTCCGCCCGCAGCAACGTGGTCTTCAACGCGCGCGCAACGGATCCCGATGGCGACGCCCTGTACTACCGCTGGGATTTCGGCGACGGTTCGCTGCAGCCTAACCTGGCCAGCATCACGCAGCGTTTCCCCAAGGGGGGCACCTACTCCCTGCGGGTTTCCGCGCACGACGGCCGGGGTGGAATCGACGCCCGGACCCTCACGTTGAAGGTGAGCGATCCCCTCACCGCCTGGGAGCAGCGCGCCAGTGGCGTCACCAACAACCTTTACGCCGCAATCTACGCCGGGGGAAAATTCATCGTAACCGGGGATAACGGCGTCGTGCTACACTCCGCTGACGGTCTTACCTGGGCGAAGGGATCCGGCATCCCCACTAGTCACTTTCCCCGCGCCCTAGCCCACAGCGGATCCCGTTTCGTGGCGGTCGGGCCTGCCGCCAGCGGTGCCGCCGTACGGGCCACGACCGCCCACTCGACCGATGGCGTGACTTGGACGCCAGGTACCATGCCGGCAAACGTCGGCACCATCGCCGCGATCGCCTTCGGCGTCGGCCGCTTCGTCGCGGTCGGCGAGAACGGGAGAATCTATAACACGATCGACGGCCTCGCGTGGTCAGAAGTCAGCTCACCCGTGACTACGGGACTCAGCGCCGTGGCCTTCGCGGACAATCTGTTTGTCGCCACCGGCGCCAGCGGTCGCATCCTCACCTCGGTGGACGGTGTGAATTGGACCAACCGTTCCGTCGCCACCGGAAACACCATCAACTCCGTCACGCGGCACCAGGGCCGCTGGTACGCGGCCGTTTCCGCCTTCGAGTGCTTTGTCTCGTCCGACGGTGTCGCCTGGAGCCGCGTCTCCACCGCCGGCCGTACGAACAGTAATAACGGCCAGCGACTGATCTCGGCCGCCGGCGTCCTGCTTTCCTCCACCAACGCTGGCGGCGTGACCTTCGCCGAGGATCCGCGGACGTGGAGCGAGCATCAGATCGTCGCCTCGCCCGCCACGACGTTTTACGGCCTAGCCGAGGGAGCGGGACAGATCGTCATGGTCGGGCCGCGCGGACTCGTCTATTCGACTACCTCGGTGCCTGCCGCGCCGGTGGTACCGCCCCCGACCCTTCGCCTGGAGGCGGATTCCATCAAGGTCGCCGTGGGCAGGAAGAACCTGCTGGCCGCCTCCGGCCGCGGATTCACCAAGCTCGAACTCTACGTCAACGGGGCGAAGGTGAGCGAGATCGCCGGCTCGGCCGGAGCCCTGCCTTGGACTCCTCCAACCGTGGGCAACTACTTGCTCACCGTCCGCGGCGTCGATGCCAACGGGGTTGGCGTCGTTTCCGCCTCCTATCCCGCCGTCTCCGCGTTCGCCAACTGGCGCTGGCTGAATCCGGGACCGGCGGGAGTCGATCTGCGCGGCGCCGTGCGCGTCGAGGACAAGTGGTGGATTGTGGGCGGTGGCGGCACCCTGCTGACCCTCGACGACGGCGGCAACTTCGCCCAGGTCGACTTCCCCACCACGCAATCGCTCAACGCGATCGCCTACGCCAACGGCAGGTTTGTCATCGCCACGACCGACCTGGATGGAGGCACCAAGGAAGACATCGGCGGCCTTTGGACCTCCGCCGACGGCTACGCCTGGACGCCGTTCCTGACGGGCGTACTCGACTCCGCCAACTTGAACACGGCTATTTTCGCCGCCGATCGCTGGATCGCGCTTGGCACCGGCGGCACGATCGTGACCTCGACGGACGGGGTGAACTGGCCTCGGACTTCGAGCGGTATCACGACCTCGATCAACGGTGTAGCCTTGGGTGGAGGTTTGATCGTGGCCGTCGCCAGTGGCGGGAAAATCATCACGTCGTCCGACGGGCTCACCTGGGCGGAGCGGACGAGTGGGATTACCACGGATCTTCGCGCCGTCACCTACGCGGGGGGATCGTTCGTCGCGGTTGGCTTCGGGGGCGCGATTCTCACCTCCGCAAATGGAACGACTTGGAACCGCGCGAGCTCAGGCGTAACCGCAAACCTCTACGGTGTGGCCCGGGTGCAGGGTGCGTTTGTGGCGGGAGGCGATAACGGAACCCTGCTCTCATCGATCGACGGCAACTCCTGGAGCGGCGTGTCTCTAAACGGAACCGCCACCGGCACCCTTTTCATCGCCGCGAGCGGATCCGATGCCCTCCTGACGGGACGCAGCGGCGAGGTTTATACGGGAACCAGCGCGACAGCGTGGCGCCGGGCCTCCAGGGGCACCAACGAATCCTTGCAGGGCTTAGCTTACGGCGGCGGCAGCTTTGTCGCGGTGGGCGCGAGCTCCGATCCGGTCAGTAAGGCAACTCTCGTCCCCATCCAGACCTCGACCGACGGTCTGACGTGGCGGCGCGCGAACCCTCACCCCAGCTTCTCCGCCCTTTCCGCGGTCACCTACGGTCAGTCGCGCTTCGTCGCGGTTGGCGCCAACTCCGCGGTCTTCACGTCGAACGATGGACTCACGTGGACGAAGGGCACCGTGAACGCGACGGCCGCACTGGCCTGCGTCACCGCCGGACCCTCGCTTTTCGTGTCAGGCTCCGGTTCCGCGATCTATTCTTCGACTGACGGCCTGACGTGGACCCAGCGCATCACCTCCCTGACTTGGGCCGTGCGCGGTGTCGCTTATGGCGCGGGGCGTTTCGTCGCGGTGGGCGACGGAGGAAACATCCGCCACTCCTCCGACGGCGTCGCCTGGACCACAGGCACGAGCGGAGTGACCACCAACCTCCTCGCGGTCAGTTGGTGGGAGGACGTCGGCTTCATCGCAACCGGCGCTTCCGGCACGATCCTGACTTCGACGGATGGCCTCGCCTGGCAACTGCGCGAGTCCGGTGTCGGCGAAAGCCTCGGGGCAATCCACCGCGCCCCGTTTGGATTTGTGGCCGCGGGAGGCACGCAAGGCACAATGCTGATTTCGCTCGATGGAATCAGTTGGTCCATCACGTCACTGCCAGCGGACAAGACGATCCGCTCATTGGCCTTCGGAAATTCGCTGCTGGTCGCGGCCGGCGACGGCGGGGCGCTGCTGGCCTTCGACACCGGCGGCAAGACTCCGGCACCGAGCATCACCGCCCAGCCGGTCGCCCGCGCCGCCTCAGCGGGTGATTCGGTGCGCTTCAATGTCACCGCCCAAAACGCCGCTGGCGCCGTCTATCAATGGCTCAAGGACGGGCAGGCCATCCCCGGCGCGAACAGTCCGGTGCTGAACATCAGCTCCGCCTCCACCGCCGACGCCGGCAATTACACCGTTTCCGTCACCAGTCCCACGGGCTCAACCATCAGCTCCGCGGCGAGCCTTTCGTTCGGCGCGCCCGCCAATCCGGGGCGGCTCGTGAACCTGTCCATCCTCACCTCGCTGGCGTCGGCCGACGACGAATTCCGATTCGGCGTGGTCGTCGGCGGCAGCGGCACCGCCGGAGGCAAAGCCGTCCTCATGCGCGCCGTTGGGCCCTCGCTGGCGGCGTTCGGCGTGGGGGATGCGTTGCAGGATCCTAAACTGGAGTTCTTCACCGGCACCACGGCCGTCGGCGGCAATGACAATTGGGGAGGCGGCGCCTCCATCGCCGCGGCCATGGCCGGGGTGGGCGCGTTCCCGCTCGCGCAGCCGGACTCACGCGATGCCGCGATCTCCTTCGCGAGCCTCGCAATTGGCCCAAGCTCCGCGCGCATCTTCGGTACCGGCTCCGGTCAGGTTCTCGCGGAATTGTATGACGCAACTCCCTCGAACCAGTTCACCGCGACAACTCCGCGGCTGGTGAACGTCTCCGTGCTCAAGCATCTGGGTTCCGGTGTCACCGCCGGCTTCGTGATCGGCGGCTCCTCCGCGCGGCGCGTGCTGGTGCGCGCGATCGGCCCCTCCCTCGCCGCCTTCGGCGTCGACGGCACCGTCACAGATCCCCGGATGACCCTTTT
>JBEGJD010000534.1:0-3180 GCA_041184765.1 Verrucomicrobiota bacterium
GGTCCGCATGCCCAGCCCGGCCACGCGCCTGGTCTGGTCCCCCGACGACCGCCTCCTCGCCATCGGCACCGAACGCGGCGCGGTCTACGTCCTGCGCTGCTCGGGGTGAACCGGGAGCGGATACGGCATCTTTGAGACAGCTCGTCGGGTCCCCGAAATCATCCACCGCGGGTGGCCGCGGCCGCAGGCATTCGTGGTCACACGCTTGGCAAATGACCAAGGGTACGATGGACCGACAGGCCGGGGCGGGGGGGGGCGAATCCGTGTTTATCCGTGTCGATCCGTGGTTGCTCCAACGCAGAGCCTTTCGGGAGAGCCTTCGGCCGTCGCACCCGCGGTATAGTCCGGGGTCGCCGGACCCCGGCTACACCAACCCACCCTCATTCGTGTTCCTTCGTGTCCATTCGTGGTTGCTCAACCTCCAAGCAAATCGACCTGCGATGACACAGATTTTACAAATCAAGCACCGCCATAGCTGGAACCCAGGCAAAGGGAATCGTGCCAAGGCGAGCGTCTGAATCTTCCACGTTTTCCGTGCCTGCCCTCCGTAGGCTTGGCGAAGGACGGTGTTCAGCGGCTCTCCTCCTTTTGTCCCCGGCGGTGTCCTTGCCGTAACTCCCCGGCGGTGGCAACGTCACCGTCAACCGATGACCCAAGCCGCCGATTCCGCCGGGAACACCGCGCCCGGGGCGCCCCGCGCGCCCTCGGTGTTCCTGAGCTACGCGACGGCGGACCGCGCGGCGGCCCGCGCGCTGCGCGACGCGTTGCGCGCCGCGGGGCTCGATGTGTGGTACGACGAGAGCGAACTGATGGGCGGCGACGCGTGGGACCAGAAGATCCGGCGCCAGATCCGCGAGTGCGACTACTTCATGCCGCTCATCTCCGCGAACACGGAGGCGCGCAAGGAGGGCTACTTCCGTCGCGAGTGGCGACTGGCGGTGGAGCGCAACCTCGATATGGCCGACGACGTGCTGTTCCTCGTGCCCGTCGCGCTCGACGACACCGCCGAGGACGGCGCCCGGGTGCCGGAACGTTTCCTCGGCGTGCAATGGCTGCGCGCTCCCGGCGGGCAGCCCAACGAAGGCTTCGGCACCGTGCTGGAGCGCCTGCGCTCCGGCGACCACCGCGCGCTGCCACGGCGGGCGCCCGGCGCAACCCGCTCGCCTTTTTCCGCGGCCGACAACGACAACGCGCCGCCCGCGATGCCATCCTTCCCGGCTGTGCCGGACCGCGGCGGACTGCTGCACGTGATCAAGTTCCTCGCCGAGGTGCTGTGGTGGAGCTTCACCGCGGCATGGACCGTGCTGCTGCGTCTTCCGCGCTGGGTGCGGATCCTCATCGGCGTGTGGTTCATCCTCATGCTTTTCTCGACGGTGCAGTGCTCGCGCGTCGAGGAGCGCCCCGCTCCGGTCAACGGCCGCGGTGGCGCGAACCGGACTTCCGCCGACGGCAAACGCAACCGCAACCCGGCCGCGACGAAGCGTGAAGCCGCCCCCACGCCGACGGAAGGCCTCGATCTCGGCCGGCTCGCCTCGGAAATCGCCCACGTGTTCGGGGAAGGCTTCAGCGAAAGCACTCCCGCCGGGAAACCGCTCGTCGTCATCCCGTTCTCCCGTCCCAACGACGAAACACCCGGGGGTAAGTTCGCCCACTCTGTCTTCCTCTCCGTCTACGGCCGTCTCGTGTTGGAGCGGCGTTCCGAAGTCAGCGTGATCGCACCGCTCAAGGGGGACCCCTCCCCCGCCGTTCTGCAGGCCCGCGCCGCCACCCTCGGCGCCGCTCTCGTGCTCGCCGCTTCCGTCGAAGGAGAAGGCGAACGCCGCACGCTGACCGCGCGACTTTACTCCGCCGCCGACTCGCGCGTTGTGTGGACGCGATCCTTCCCGCTGAAATCCTCGGACGACGACGAGGTGGCGGAGGCCATCGCGAGCAAGACACTCGAGCAGCTGCCGACCAAGGCGCCACGCCAGCGGAAATAGATCCGTCAACCGCCCGCTGACGCACCTTTGCGTTGCGCGGCGGCGAAGCAGGTGCGAAGCATGCCTCACCATGGCCGACGTCCCGCCGACCACTTCCCGTCTCGTCACCTTCCGGAACGCCTTCCTCTCGGGAGCGCTGCTGCTCGCGCCGTTGATCGTCACCGTCTGGGCGTTCCGCACCATCATCGACGCCGTCGGCGGCACCGTGCGACCGGTCTACGAGGCCGTCCTGCCCGTGTCGGTGCAGCGCAACGCGCTGTTTTGGGACGTGCTCGCGACGCTCGCGGTCATCCTTGTGGTCACCGGGCTCGGCTTTCTGTCGAACTACGTCCTCGGGAAATACTTCGTGAGCATCGGCGAGCGCGCCATCCTCCGCATCCCCGCGGTCGGCGCCGTCTACCAGTCGGTGAAGCAGATCGTCGCGACGTTCGGCACCCAGAACCGCAACCTCTTCAACAAGGTCGTGCTGATCGAGTACCCGCGGAAGGGCGTCTGGACCCTCGGCTTCCTCACCAGCAAGCAGCAGGGTGAGGCCCAGAGCCAGGTCGGGCCCGAAACGTGGACCGTCTTCGTGCCGACGACGCCCAACCCCACCAGCGGCTTTCTCCTCATGCTGCCCCGCTCGGAAGTCACCGAACTGGAGATGAGCGTCGGCGACGGCATGAAGATGATCATTTCGGGCGGAGCCGTCGTGCCGCCGTGGCCCGCCTCCCCCGCGCCGGCGGCGCCGTCGGCCCGGTTCTGACGCCGCCCGCCCCCGCCGCGCCATTCCCTCGCTCCCGCTCAACACCGAGGCTTTCATCCTGCGGAAGCGTCCGGCGGCGGACGCCTTCCAAGGCTTCACGGCGTTTTCGGGCGAACACGGGGCGCTGCTCATCCTCCAGCGCCTCCCGCGCAAGTCGACGCCCGCCGGCGTATCGCTTGACCTCTTCGACGAGGCCGCGCTCTCCCTCGAATCCTCCAACCAGGGCCGCTCCTGGTTCGTGAAAGAAGCCCGGCTCATCACCCGCCATCCCGGCATCGGCGCATCCTACGGGACCCTCCTGCGCGCCTCCGCGCTCGCCGAACTCGTCGCCCGCAACCCGGTGCACGAGGACAGCCGCCGGGGCGTCGCCGTGCTGCTGCGCTCGGCGTTCGCCGCCTTCGCGGCCGCCGGCCGCGCCGACATCGTTCACTTCAAGGCCCTGTACCGCTTCGCGCG
>JBEGJD010000535.1:0-3086 GCA_041184765.1 Verrucomicrobiota bacterium
ACGCAGCGCCCTGCTTCGGGCTGTGCGCCGAAAGCGCAGCGCTCATCTGGACTTAGCGCGTTCGCACGCGCCCGCCCTGCCGGAAGATCGCTCTGTGACGTCCGACTTCGACCGGTCGAGATCGCAATTTGTCCCTGAATGGGAACTTGACACAGCGGCGCCCCGTATTACCCTGCGCGAGTTCATCCTGACGGTTGCGGCTTTATTCCGAGGTCGAGCCACCTTCATCCGGCTCCTCTTCACACCGTCCTTCTTTCTCTGATTGTCGGGTCACCGACGCTTCAGCCGCAACCGCCGACAATTCGACCGCCCGCCCTCCTCCGGAGCCCCGATTCTTTGTTCGGTGCGTCCGCGGGATTCCTGAGCGGGCACGCGGATCTGCCGAACGCGGTGCGAGAACCTAGATCGAGAATCTAGATCTCGACCGCGCGCGTTGCAGCCCGGGCGACCCCCGGGGCGTCCTGGAGAAGAAGGAGCCTCTCACAACTTGGCGACCGAACTGTGGTTCCAAGACCAGTGCGGCTCCATGCCTGCTGCCTTGTTGCCGGCGCGCATTTTGGCGCCGTCTTGTATCCCCGGCCTGAACCGAGACCGTTCGGTATTCAGGTAGTCGAACCGGAAGTCACTCCGACTTCCATACCTTGTGAAGGAGTAAGACACCATGATTCGAAAGCCACGCGGGTTCACGCTCGTCGAGCTGATGGTCGTCGTGGGCGTCATCGCGATCCTCGTGGGCCTGCTGCTGCCGGCCCTCAGCGTCGCGAGGCGCAACGCGCTGACCCTGCAGGACGGCGCGTTCCAGACCGAAATCCACCGTGCGATGATCACGTGGGCCAACGGCGACGACAAGCAGCGCCTCCCGACCCCGGGTCTCGTCAAGCGCATGCCGGTGAACCTCGGCGGCGGCGCGAACGCCGGCGGCTACGTCCCCGGCCAGGGCCTCGAGGACACCCGCGAGAACAACTCGCTCAAGCTCTGGTCCTGCCTCGTGGCGAAGAACTTCATCGTCCCCGCGACGATGGTCTCGCCCGCCGAGACGAACCCGATCTTCCTCGTCTGCGAGAACTACAACTACTCCGTCATCAACCCGACCGCCTCGACGCCGGTCTTCTGGGACGAAGGCAACTTCCGTCTCGAGGTGACGAAGAACCCGGGCGCGGCGACCGATGTCGCGCACTGCTCGTTCGCCCACTCGGCCCTCGCCGGCCAGCGCAAGACCTACTACTGGCGCAGCACCGCGGACAGCAGCCGCGCGCACATGGGCAACCGCGCTCCGTACCGCGGCAACCTCGGCGGCACCACGACCTACTCCGGCCACCTCAAGAGCTACCAGCTCTCGTACACCCTGCGCTTCCACGCGCCGGATGACCAGTGGTCGGGCAACGTCGTCTACGCCGACAGCCACACCGTCTTCGAGAAGAGCATGGTCCCCGACCAGATCCAGTACGAGTGCGGCAGCATCACGCTCCGCAAGGACAACATCTACTCGCACATCGAGTTCAAGACCTGCAACCCGCCCTCCGGTCCGACCGGCGGCGACTTCGGCGGCGGCGACAACTACATGTGCCTCCACACCGGCCAGGCCGGCAACCCGGCCAATCCGGCCCAGGCGCCGACCGTGGCGGAAATGCCGGAGCGCCTCACCAACGGCGATCTCTCGACCGGTCCGAACTGATCGGGTGCACCGCATCCTTCCACAACGAACCTCTCCTCATCAGCGGAGTTCCAACCACATGAAGATTCCAACACACAAGACCAAGTCCTCGCTGGGCTTCACGCTCATCGAGCTTCTGGTCGTCATGGGCATCATCGCCCTCCTCCTCGCCATCCTCCTCCCCGCGCTCGGCAAGGCCCGCGCCACCGCCAAGCGCGTGAAGGACGGCACCCAGATCAAGCAGATCCACTCGGGCCTCTACTCGCTGGCGATCGAATCGACCCGCGGCAACCGCGCCGAGGAGCAGCAGATGATGCCGCTTCCGTCGCACTGGGACCGCCGTCCGGTCCAGATCGACGGCGGCGCCGCCATCGAGACGCCGGGCAAGGGTGATCCGGACTACCGGCTCAACAACCACGGCAACATGTACTCGCTCTGCGTGATGAACCACGCGTTCGACACCGCGATCCTCGTGAGCACCGCCGAGGTGAGCACCAAGGTCGTCGTCATGGCGAACTACAACTTCGACGCGTTCAACCCGACTGGCACCAACGACCAGTACTGGGACGCGAACATGAAGTCGAACATCGACAAGGACGACAACGCCGCCCTGTCGAACATCAGCTACGGCACGCTCGACTTCGGCCGCCAGGCCGCGTTCAAGCCGACCGAGCGCATGCGCCGCTACTGGAAGGGCTCGCAGGACCCGAAGTTCTGCGTGCTCGGCAACCGCGGCGTGCAGAACGGCGACGACCAGGACACCTCGCCGACCGGCAAGTACCGCTCCTCGCTCACGCTGAACATCCACGGCGGAGACGAGCAGTGGGACGGCAACCTCTGCTACAACGACGGTCACACCACCTACGAGACCAGCTTCCGTCCGGAAGCCCACCAGAAGATCATCGCGACCGCCTCGGGTGCGTCGACCCCGACCATCAAGACGGAGAACATCTTCGAGGACCAGCCGATCGGCTCGGGATCGAACGCGATCTACGTCGACTGCTGGCTCACCGTGATCAAGGGCGTGACCGGCGACGGCATCGCCTACGACAACTACCAGCGCGTGTGGGACTGATACCGCACGAGGCCTGAAGTCCGTTTCCCGCGGCCGGCGCACCTGCGCCGGCCGCGGTCTTTTTCCCCGCCGCCCCCGTAGGATGCCTGCATGTCCGTCCGCGCCATTGTGGTCGTGCTGAGCGCCGTCCTGCTCGCGGCATCCGCCGCGATCGCACAGCCGCAGTCCTCCGCCCCCACCGAACGCAAGGCCACCCGCGTCGCAGTGCTGCCCATCAGCGGAGCGATCGACGATGTGACGCTGTGGTCGGTCGAGCGGCGCCTCGCCGCCGTGCGGGAGGCTGGATTCGACGCCGTGGTCTTCGAGATCGACACGCCCGGCGGCGAAGTAGGCGCCATGCTCGACATCTGCCTGCGG
>JBEGJD010000536.1:0-2912 GCA_041184765.1 Verrucomicrobiota bacterium
TCGGGCAACGGGCGGCGAGCGCCTCCTGGGTCGTCGCCCCGCCCGCCTTGCTCACCACCACGTGGTGCGTCATCAGCAACCGGGGAATCTCGTTGGTCCAGCCCAGCACCTCCGTCCGGGCGCGCCGTCCCGCCGCCACGGCGAGCAGCCGGCGCCGCAGTTCATCGTCCCGCCCGACCGTGCACGTGATCTCCCAATCCGTCTCCCGGAGCAACCGCTCGGCGGTTTCGGGCGCCCGGCTGCGGCCGGAATTCACGATGTAAAGCACGCGCGACTGCACCCCGGGCCCGAACTCGGGCGGCCTCCACTCGCCCTCATGGCGATGGAAGAAAGGATCGACCGGGAAACCCGTCACGTCGATGCGGCCGGGGTCGACGCCCGCCGCCACCATCACCTCCGCGGTCGCGCGATTGGGAACGAACCAGCCCCAGCTTCCCGCCCGCCACCAGAGCGAGTTGATGCTGATGGAGTCGGTCACCACGCTGAACGCCGGCGGCACGGTCGCCCCGCCGCGCGCGATCGCCGAAAGCGTGAACATGTAGCCGGGAAACGTGCAGATCACCGCGGCGGGCCGCTGGTGCGCGATCAAATCGGTCAACACGCGGCGCTCCGCCGGCGAACGACCGAGCGTGGCGCGCAGCAGACGCGAGCGGTCGAACCAGCGGTAAAGCGCGCCCCATCCGGCGGGCCAGCCGTTGATCACCCGCAGGTAGGCGCGGCGCGCGAAGGCGTTGAGCCGCGGGGCGGCGAGAGCGAGGGCGTCGATCACCGGCGCGGAGCCGGCCCCGTGCCGCGACTCGTGCTCCATCGAAAGCGCCCGCGCCGCCGCGTTGTGCCCTTCCCCGAACCCCGCCGTGAGGATGAGTAACCGCGGCATCATGCAGGTACCGCCGCCTCCACTTGCGGCGGCTCGGCGCCCGCGAGCCGGAGCAGATCGGACTCCAATCCAGCCACCACGCGCTCCCAAGAGTGATCCTCCACCGCGTCGCGAGCGCGGGTACGGAGCTTGGTGCGCAGGAAGTCGTCGGTCGCCAGCAGCACCGCCGCCTCGATCAAATCCGCCGGCGCGTCGAGGGGCGCAAGCAGCCCGCTCTCGCCGTGGCGTACAAAGAGCCGCGCGGCGGCGTAATCGAATCCCGCCACTGCCAGCCCGCTCGCCAGCGCCTCCGTGAGCACGTTCCCGAACGTCTCCGTGCGGCTCGCATGGATGTAGATGTCGGCCGAGGCGTAGTAGCGACCGATCTCCTCGCGGGAGAAAAAGCCGGCGAAGATGCATTCCGGATGCCGCCGCTGCAGCCGCGCCCGCAGCGGACCCTCGCCCGCCAGGACGAAACGAAGCCGCGGGTTGGCCGCCCGCATCGCTGCGTACGCCTCGAAGAGCAGCTCGTAATTCTTCTCCGCCGCCATCCGCCCGACGTGGATGACCACGGGATCATCCGGCCCCGCCCCCCATTGCTGCCGCAGCGCCGGACAACGCCGCGCGGGATGGAAGCCCCACGTGTCCACGCCCCGGGAGAGCAGCGCGAGGTTGCGGAAGCCCTCCCCGGACAGCTCGGCGCAGAGCTCCTCCGTCGGCGCGAACGTGCGCAGCGTGCGGTTGTGCACCCAGCGCAGCCAGGCTAGGACGGCGCGCCGCAGCAGGCCAATGCCGTAGTGGCCGGCGTAAGCGTGGAAGTTGGTGTGGAAGCTTGAGCTCACCGGGATGCCCAGCGTCCGCGCCGCGGCCACCGCCGAGGCGCCGAGCGGCCCCTCCGTCGCCACATGCACCAGATCCGGCCGCGCCTCCGTCCACTCCCGCCGC
Source organism: Verrucomicrobiota bacterium (assembly GCA_041184765.1). Lineage (GTDB taxonomy): Bacteria > Verrucomicrobiota > Verrucomicrobiia > Opitutales > Opitutaceae > ER46. The sequence continues at coordinate 1,802 of JBEGJD010000536.1, forward strand.
AACCGCCCCCCTGCCGGCCAGCCGAGGCGCAGGAGCGGGTAACCCGGGATCGGAAAACCCGGCAGCGGCACCTCCCGGAAATCCGGCGGCGGACCGGTGCGGGCGAGATCGTCCCTCCGCGGACGGTAAACGGTGACCGCGTGGCCCCGTCGGCCCAATTCCCGCACGATGACCCCGAAGGTCATGGCGACGCCATTGACCTCGGGCGGGAATGTCTCGGTGACGAGCGCGAGCTTCACGGGGCGGTAAAAACCCCAGCTTGGGGAGCGATTGTCGCATTCGCATGACGGATACGTTACAATTCGGGAACATTCCGCTCCGGACGGCGCTCCGCCGTTGCCACCGGCGGAAACCCGGGGATGGGTTGGCCATCCTTCCCGCATGCCCGCGCGCTTCCTCACCCGCCTGCTTCTCGCCGTGCTCGGCGGCGCCGTTCCCGGTGCCGCGGAGACGCCGCACCTTGTCCTGCAGATCACCGTGGACCAGCTCCGCGGCGACATGCTGCCCCGTCATCGCGACCGGTTCGGCCCAGGCGGCTTCCGCCGTCTGCTGGACCAAGGGATCGTATTCACCGACGCTCACCACGCCGCCGCCAACACCCTGACCGCCAGCGGCCACGCGGTGCTCGTGACCGGCGCCGCCACCGCCGCGCACGGCATCGTGGCCAACGACTGGCACGACCCGGCGTCCGGCCGCTCCGTCTACTGCGTGGAGGATGAACGGTTTCCCCTCGTCGGCGGTCCCGGACGCGGCCGGTCACCTCACCGGCTGACCTCCTCGACCCTCGGCGACGAGATCGTGGCGGGTTCCAGCGGGCGCGCCCGCGCGTTCGCCGTGGCGGCCAAGGATCGCGCCGCGATCATTCCCGCCGGCCGGTCAGGCCGCGCCCTGTGGCTCTCCGACGCCACCGGCGGCTTTGTGAGCAGCACGTTTTATTACCAGGACGGCCTGCCCGCGTGGGTGGAGGAATGGAACGCCCGGCGCGTTTTCACTCGGTACCGCGACGCGGTCTGGCGGCCGCTCCGCCCCGGGAACACAACCGCAGCGGAGGCGGACCCGGCGAATCTCCACGCGCGCTTTCCCGCGGAATTGCGCCGCGTCTTCCCCCACC
>JBEGJD010000537.1:0-3000 GCA_041184765.1 Verrucomicrobiota bacterium
TCAATCGCGTGCTGGTGCGCGACCGACTCGCGCTGCGCGTCGCGACCGTGAGCGAGCACAACAACTTCCAGCAGAAGCCCGCCTTCGACCGGAAGCGCCGCGGCTTCCTCTCAGTCGAGGGCGTGCTGCGCGACGGCCGCGCCGGCGGCTGGCTGGGACGCACCGCGGTGCGCGTCTCGGGTGAGATGGGCGACAGCCAGTCGAACCCCGTGAACGTGATCCCGCCGGTGAACACCATGCTCAACTTCTTCGAGCCGCCGAATCCCGCGATCGCCGGCATGCCCGGCACCAACCTCGACGCGCGTCTCGTCACCGGCTCGCCCACGTTCTCCTGGCGCCCCCGCGTCACGGTCGACAACCGCCTGAACTCCGCGGACATCGTCGCGGCCAACCCCGGCATCGGCGTGCCGTACTTTATCCAGATACCTCTGGTCTATGACACCCCGGGGCAGCAGAAGCCGGGCTACGCGAGTTCCAACAACCCCGCGCTCGCGGGCATCGCCGGCATCATGGGGCGTATCCGTTACGCGCAAAACCCGAACGGCCGCCCGTCGATCGACACCTTTTACAGCGGCACTGTGGTGCCCACCGGATTCGTCTCCCCGACACTCCAGAACCGCGCCATTTTTGATTACCGCGAGCGCCTCCTCAGCGGCGGCCTGAACCACGTCGACCAGATCTTCCAGGTCGGCAACGCCGCGCTCACCCAGGAACTCTTCGGCGGCCTCGGCGGCCTCGAGCTCGCGTTTGACCAGCAAAAGACCCGCTCCACGCGACTGCTGCCTTTCTCGTTCGGCAACAACGGCGGCGGTGCTCCCGCGAGCGCCATTTCCATCGACGTCGCCCAGTACCTTTCCAACGACCAGCCGAACCCCAACCTCGGCCGGCCGTTCGTCGACCAGCAAGGCATCACCGACCGCACGCAGCGCGGCACGCGCGAGGCGTTCCGCGCCACGGGTTTCTACCGCCTCAACCTCGCCTCCCGCGGTCCGCGCTTCCTCGGGATCGACCTCGGCAACCACGTCATCACCGGCCTCTACACCCGGAACCGCAACGACGCCGAGACGCTCAGCTACGCAACGGGTTGGACCAGCAATACCCGCAACCTCAACACCGACGTATTCCAGGCAACCATCGGTAGTAATTTCCGCACGACCCCGCTCGTGCTCCAGTACCTCGGGCCCTCGGTGCTGAACGCCAACTCGATCAACGACGTCCGCATCACCGAGGTCGTCACCGCGCCGCTGCCGCGCACCGGCGACACCCATAACGTCACCTTCTTCGACTTCACGAACAAGAAGATGGTCACCGAGCCGCTCTCCGTCCTGCGTTTCCTCAACGGCAACTCCCGCAGCCGCCAGCTCATCGACTCGCGCTCGATCAGCGTGAAGAGCGACTTCCTCTCCAGCAATATCGTCACCGTCGCCGGCTGGCGCTGGGACCACCTGCGCACGTTCTCCAGCGTGGGCAACAAGCGCAACGCCGACGACACCCTCGACAACTCCGCGCTGCGCCTCGACTCCACGCCCAACCTCGACGAGCGCGGCCGCAGCTTCACCTGGAGCGCCGTCGGCCGTCTGCCGCGCCGCCTCAGCCGCGCGCTGCCGCTCGGCATGGAGATCGGCGGGTTCTACAACTCCTCGGGCAATTTCAACCCGGTCAACATCCGCACCAATCTCAACGGCGAGATCATCCCCGCCCCCGCCGGCACCACGCGCGAGTACGGCGTGCTCGTCGAGTTCCTCGAGCGCCGCGTCTCCCTGCGCGTGAACGCCTTCCACACCGAGCAGACCGACGCTTCCAACGGCGCCCAGGGCGCCACCAGCGGCATCTTCAATTTCCCCAACTTCATGGCCGACCGCTACGTCACCGCGCAGACGCAGGGCATCGCCTTCAACTCAATCCCCGGTGTCACCGCCGCGGGCTACACCTCCTACCAGCAACTCTACCAGGCGTTCTTCCAATTGCTACCCGAGCCGTCCCGCACGGTGAAGAACCTGCGGCTCAACGCCGCCGGCAACGGGCTGCTCTCCAACGGAATCGCCGGCCTCACCGACACCAGCAACCTCGACGCCCGCGGGCTCGAGACCGAACTGGTCGGCAACGTCACGCGCCATTGGCGGGTGTCGTTCAACGTGGCCAAGCAGGAAACCGTGGTCAGCGGTTCGGCCCGCCTCACCAAGGAGGTCGCCGACGCGGTCTACGCCAACATGGTCAAATTGAACCTCCTCGGGATCGACCAGGGCCCCGCGCTGCCCGAACGCCAGACCGCCGCGACCCGCTTCGCTTCGAACGTCGGCAACCCGCTCGCCGCCACCCTAGCCCGCGACGGCGCCGTCTCGCCCGAACAGCGGAAATGGCGCGCCAACTTCACGTCGACCTACGACCTCAAGGCCTTCGACCATCCCGTGCTCAAGGCGATGAGCGTCGGCGCTTCCGTGCGCTGGCAGGGCCGCGTGGCCATCGGCGCCCCGTTCCTTACCGGCAAGGCCCTGAAGGAAAAGATTTCGACCAACGACAAACGTTACCCCGATCCCGCGAAGATCGCCGATTCCGATCCCATCATGCAGACGCAATTCCCCGACCTCGCGAACCCGTTCTACGGGCCGTCGGAACTCGCGGGCGATGTCTGGGCTGGCTACCGGCGTCGCGTCTTCGGCCGCATCGACTGGCGCCTGCAGCTCAACGTCCGCAACGCCTGGGGCAACGGATCCGACATCCCCGTGACCGCCAACCCCGACGGCCGCGTCGCCGTCATCCGCATCCCCAACGAGACCCGCTGGATCCTCTCGAACACGTTCACGTTCTGACGCCGGGATACCCGCGGTTCACGCGGGCCGCGGCCGCGCGAGAGATTGGTGGTAGGACCTGGATTCGAACCAGGGAAGGCGTAAGCCAGCAGATTTACAGTCTGCCCTCGTTGGCCACTTGAGTATCCTACCAGCGCGGGGCGCGGAACGTCGCGACTCGACTTCCGGACGGCAAGCGCATTTTTCGCCC
>JBEGJD010000538.1:0-3336 GCA_041184765.1 Verrucomicrobiota bacterium
CCCGAGCTGCCGCTGCCAAGGATCGTGAACCGCATCGCCATGGCGAGTTCATGGGCTGGGTGGCGTCGCGCGGGCCAGACAAAAAGCCGCGGAGGAGCGAGGTGCGAAAGGACGAAGGGACGAAAGGACGAAAGGACCAAAGGACCAAGGGACTGAGGGACGGAGGGACTGAGGGACCGAGGGCGCGATCGGATGGCGGTCGATGTAGCCGGGGTTGCTAACCCCGGGAAATGAAGGAGCGCCCTCGGCCGGGTCGGGCCGCGGGGATTCGGCCGAGCTCGATCCTTTCGGACACGGATCTCTCGGATGGCACGGATGGGGGCGGGCGGCGTGTTTCCGCGTTTTCCGTGTGTTCCGTGGGCCCAACCCCGAATGCGTCGGTTCAGCTGGCGATGACTTTTTCGATGAACTTCCGGGCGCGGCGCGCCTCGTTCACGAGGAACGCGCGGTCGCCGCGGGCGAGGCACTCGATGATGAGAGGTCCGGACGTGAAGCCGCCGTTCCGCAGGCGCGCGAGCACGCGGGCGAAATCGACGCGGCCGTCACCGGGGGTGACGTCGACGGTTTTCGGCGGCTGGAAGTCCTTCACGCACATCGCGACCACCAAGCCGTCGACGCTTGCGGCGTCATCCACCGGATCGAGGTGACCGTCGCTGTAGTAGAAGATATTGCCCGGGTCGTAGCAGAGCCGGAACGCGGGGTGGTTGACGCGCTCGACCAGTTTGCGGCACTGGGCGCCGGTGGAGTTGGTGCCGCCGTGCGGCTTCACCATGAGGGTCACGCCGGCTTCCTTCGCCGCGCCGCAGCATTGGCCGACCGCGTCGTAGTAGGCGTCGACCAGCTCGGCGCGGGTCGTGCCGCCGAGGATCATGGTTGGACAGGCGCAGCGCGCGGCGTGGTCGATGATGCGGCGGAGTCGCGCGACCGAAGCGGCCGGGTCGCCGCGCACGAGGAAGTCACCCGAGTACAGCGAGGCGATCGACAGCCCGCGGGAGCGGGCATGGGCGGCGATGGCGCCGATGCGAGCGGGCGTGGCGTCGGCGGTGACGATCGTGCCGCCTTTCGCGCTCATCAGACCCGCGACGGAAAAGCCCGCCTCGGCGATCGCGTCGAGCGCGCCCTCGGGCTCAAGGTCGGCCCAGGGGCGGGTGAAGCAGCCGACGGTGAAACCGGCTGCGGGCGCGGTGCGACCCGCCAAGGACAACACGAGCGGCGCGCCGGCCGCGCGCGCGAGGAAGGTACGCCGGCCGAGGGGAGCGGAAACAGGCTCAGGGGAGTTCATAAATTTCAACCAAGGCGACCCCCGTGGTGGCGCGCACGCCCGTAACCTGGGCGGTGTAGGTGCCGGGGGCGAGGAAGGTGACCAGCGCGGCGTCGAGCGACCGGGCGGCGAGGTCAAACGCGCCGACGGTGCCGAACGTCGCGGTGTCCGCGGCGAGCCAGTTGTCGTTTTCCGCGATCTTGGTCGAGCCACTGAGCACCTCGAGTTTCGGGTCGGCGAGGACGCCGCCCACGCCAAACACGCCGAGCGTGGGGCCGACGGCGCGGATGAGCAGACGCACGGGCGTGGAGCCGAGGATGGAGAATCCGGCGATGAGGATATTGTCGCCGACCCCGACCTGCGTGCGGGCCGAGACGTTGACGAGCCGCGGGGCGGTGCGGCTGAACGGGCCGCTGGAGGCGTCGTAGATCTCGGCGAGGGCCACGCCGGTGGCGCCGCCCTTGCCGAGAATCTGCACCGAGTAGCTCCCGCTCGCGAGGGCCGGGTTGTAGATCGCGGAGTCCTTCGGCGGCGTGCCGAGGAAGTCGAAGGCCCCCACGGAGCTGAAATTGAACCCGCCGCCCCAGTCGTCGTTGCGCGCCACCGCGGTCTCGCCGCGGTAGATGGTCATTTCGGTGTCGGCCAGCGCGCCGGTGACCCCGAATGCGCCGAGGGTGGGGCCGACCCCGCGGATGAGCACGGCCTTGCTGCCCGACGTGCCGGCGCCGCCGAGGCCGACGCCCACGATGAGCGTGTCGTCGCCGCTGCCGGCGACGGTGCGGATCGACATGTTGACGAGCCGGCCGGGGTTGCCGGCGTCGGTGATGGTGAGCGGAGCGTTCGAACTGGTGGCGGTGCCCTGCGCGTTGGTGACAACCACGGTGTAGGCGCCGGCCGCGGATGAGGTCACATTTGCCAGGGTGAGTGTGCGGTTCGTGGCGCCGGCGATTGCGTTGCCGTCCTTCCGCCACTGGTAGGTGAACGGCTGGGTGCCGGTGGCGGTGACGGTAAAGGAAGCCGAGCCGCCGGGTGTGATCGCCTGCGCGGCGGGTTGTGCGGTGATGGCGGGCGCTTTCGCGGGGCCGAGGTTGAGGAATGAGCTGAATCTCAGCACATCGCGGACGACGAAGGCCGCGCCGCCGACGGATTCGTTCAAGGTGAAGTAGGTGTAGTAACTGCCATCGGGCGGACTGGTGAAGGTCGTCTTGGCGGTGAAGCCCGAGGCCGAGGAGTTGGCGGCGACCGGTGCGGTCAAGGCGTGCCGGCCCATCAGGATCGCTCCGGCCGGAACGCTTGTGATGTAGGGCTCCGTGCTCGCCCAGAGGTCGATGCGGAGCGAGCCGGAGGCTGCGTCGCCTTGGTTGCGCAGTCCGCCGACGGAGATAGTGAGTTCAGTGCCGAGGAACTCGTAAAATGACGACCCCGTGAAGCTCAGGATCGCCGTCGCGGCGGCGGGGTTGTCGTAGATCGACTTCGCGCCGGTGATGTCGTCGGTCGCCAGCGTGTCGAGGTCGCTCGAACGGGCGTTCATGATGGCGGTCACGTTCTGCCCGATGTCGTCGGGGTGGTTGAGCCCGAGGGCGTGTCCGAGCTCGTGCAGCGCGACTCGGCGGAAATCATTCACGGTCTCGCCGCCCTGGGTGCGCAGTGCGCCGCGGTAGGAATCCCAGCGAGCCGTGGAGTTGAAGAGCACATCCGCCTCCGAGTAGCGGCTGCTGCGGGGGTCGTACCGTTGCAGGGTGATCCCGAGCACCCGGCTGCCCCACGTGGTGCCGTAGACGGTGGTCGAAAACAGGAGATTGTTCACCCCGTTGCCCTCGCCGACCGCGGCGGCGGAGTCGCGGGTGGCGGCGAGGCGCACGGCCGAGACGTTGCTGTTCCAGATGGCCATCGCGTCCTCGATGACCGCGTTCCACGAGCCGGAGCCGTCGCTGAGCGCCGTCGTGGGCGGCGGGAGAGCGAGCTGGAAGCGGACTTCGCCGGCGGACCAGCGTTGGCCGCTGGCGTTGAAGGCGTGCGCGGCGGAGGCGAGGACGAAGACGGAAAGAAGGAGTCGGGTCTTCATGGTCAGCGGG
>JBEGJD010000539.1:0-7734 GCA_041184765.1 Verrucomicrobiota bacterium
GCAACGGCAGCCGAGCTTGCGCAACTGCAGCTGCAGCACGCTCTGGCTCACGAGGTTGTCCTCGGCCACGAGCACGGAGAGTTCCAGACGCGAAGGAGCGGCCTCAACCTCGGCGGGCTGCTCATCCCACGGCGCATTCCGCCCGGCCGCCGCCAGCAGCAGCTTGCCCAGACGCTCCGAAGCCGCCGGCTTGCTGAGGGCGAAATCCACCCCGGCCCGCTCGATCTCACTCCGGGGCAGGACATCACCAAAGGTCGTCAGCAGCACCGTACTGATCCCCTTCAGGGCGGGATCCGCGCGCAACGCGGCGGTCAAGGCGGTTCCGTTCATCCCGGGCATCCGGAAATCCACCAAGGCCAGATCGAAACCACCGCCCGCCGCGACCCGGGCGCGCGCGAGGGCCAGGGCCTCCTCGCCGCCGGAAGCGGTCGCGACCGACATCGACCAGGAGCGCAGCTGACGCTCGAGGTGCTCGCGGCTCACGTCGTGGTCGTCGACCAGCAGCACGGATAATCCCGCGAGCCCGGCCGGTATGGCCGGCGCCACACCGGGCCCCGCCGCGCGCGGCAGATCGACCCGGAACCAGAAGACCGAGCCCTCGCCAACCTGGGGAGAAAAACCGACCTCGCCGCCCATGCGGCTGACCAACTGTTGACAGATGGCGAGGCCGAGGCCGCTGCCGCCGAGCGACCGCGAGCCCGCGCCTCCGCCCTGCGTGAAGGGCCGGAACAGCTTTTCCTGATCCTCGCGGGAAACGCCGATGCCCGTGTCGCGCACCTCGAAACGCAGCCGGACGAGTCCGTCGGGGGCCCCCGGCTCGCATGTGACGGTGAGCTCCACATGGCCGGCCGGGGTGAACTTCACCGCGTTTCCAACGAGATTGAGGAGAACCTGGTTCAACCGGCCGGAATCGCCCACCACGCGCGCAGGCACGTCGGAGGCGACGGAACACAGCAGCTCGAGGTCCTTGGACTGCGCCCGCTCGGCGAGCGGCACGAGGGAGCCCTCCGCCAGCTCCCGCACGCTGAAGGCGGCGGGCTCGAAGCGAAGCTGACCGGCCTCGATCTTGGCGAAATCGAGCACATCGTTCACGAGCGCCAGCAGGGACTGCGCGCTTTGCCGGGCGGTGGAGGCGAGGAACCGCTGCTTGGGTGAGAGGGGCGAATCGAGTAGCAGGCCGACCATGCCGAGCACGCCGTTCATCGGCGTGCGGATCTCATGACTCATGGTGGCAAGGAAGTGCGTCTTGGTGGCGCTCGCCTGGTCGGCGCGAACCGCCAGATCCTTCTCGCGGGCGATGGCCTCCTGCAGCTGCACATTGCTGCGCTCCAGCTCCGTGCGGCTCGCACGCAGCTCCTCCGCCTGGCGCTCGACCCGGCCCAGCATGCGGCGCTGCCACACGATGATCCCGATCACCGCGGCGATGATCAGCCCGCCGGGCAGGAGGTAGGGCCTCAAATCCCGCCATCCCAGCGGCCGCGGCTCCACCGGCCCGATCCAGCGCGCGAAAAGCCGATCGCGAGTGCCGTCGTCCCGCACCCGGGCAACGGCGTCATTCAGCAACTTTAGCGCGCCGGCGTCGCCCTTCCGCACAGCCAACCGGTAATCATGCCGGATGTCCTCGACGAACTCCTTCCGCAGGCCGAACCGGTTCGCAACCGACGAACTGAGGACACTGGTGAGCAGAGCACCGTCGATCTCCCCCTCAACCACGGCACGCAACATACGCTCGAGGTTGTCGAAGTGCACCACGGTGGCGCCCCACTCGGGGCGACGAGATGCGTTCTCATAGGCGACGGTTCCACCCAACGCGCCCAGCTTTTTCCCCACGAAATCCGCCGTGCGACGCAGAGGAGCCTGGTTTTCGCGCGTGTAGGTGACGCCGCGGATCGTCGTGTGCACGATGGAGAGATCCACCAAGGGAAGCAGTTCATCCATGTCGGACACGAGCGCTAGCGCATCCAGACGCCCCGCGAGAAAATCCCGCGAAATACGACTCCACCAAGAGGCCTCCAGCTCGAGGCGCAGACCTCCCGCCTCAGCCGCGGCCCGCAATAGGTCCGGCGTGAAGCCGGCCGGGCGGCCTTCGGCGTCCACAAACGAAAGCGGCGGCGAGTTCCGCGGCACCCCGATCCGCAGGGTGCGCGCCGTTTCCGCCGCGGTCGCGCCGATGGCTCCTGCCAGCAGCACGATGACGGCGACCACGCAGGAACGGCCATCCGTCATTCGAGGCAGCATGACTTCCGTCTGCGATGCCGACCTGGCCTCCGCAAGCGCCGAAACGCTTTCTCCGGGATCGACGCTTCCACCGGGCCGCGCTCACCCTGCCCGCATGAAGTCTGTTCCCGGCCTGATCCTTTGCACCCTGGCGATCGCGCTCGGCGGAAACCTTCCCGCCGCCGATCCGGCCGGGGTAGCGCGCCCGCTGTTCGACGGCGTCTCACTGAAGGGCTGGCGTCCGTCGGCCTTTGACTCGCAGGCCGCGGTGAAGATCGAGCCGACGTTCCGCGGCGACCGTCCCGCCATCATTCTGGAGAAGAGCGATCACCTTTCCGGCATCAGCCGCACCGACGGCGAGACCCTGCCGAAGACCAACTACGAAATCTCCCTCGAGGCGATGCGTCTCGCGGGCGGCGATTTTTTCTGCGGGCTCACCTTTCCGGTTGGCGACTCCGCCTGCACGTTAGTGGTCGGCGGCTGGGGCGGCATGGTCGTCGGCATCTCGTGCATCGATAACGCCGACGCTTCCGAGAACGAGACCACCACCTCGCGGAATTTCAGCTCCGACCGCTGGTACAAGATCCGGCTCCGGGTGACGCCGAAGAAGCTCGAGGCGTGGATCGACGACGAGAAAGCCTTCGACTTCGAGACCGAGGGCCGCCGCCTCGACCTGCGCTTCGGCGAGATCAAACACTCGCTGCCGCTCGGCATCGCCGCCTACGAGACCCGCGCCGCCCTGCGCGACATTAACCTGCGGATCCTCCCCCCGGAGGAATGAATTTTCGCGGCGCTCTACCCGAAATCGTGTTTTCGGCATGATTTCCCTCGATCACACCGCCGCTGAATTTACCCGCGCAATCAGCGAAATCCGCGGTTAAAGTTCGCTGCGTTCAGAACAGCTTTTGGCCGTCACGCAAGCGGCATGGTCCGCGGCGAACGGCCGCAGCTACATCGCACGCCCACCAGAAATCGAAGCGGCGTCAGAAGCTTGGATCGCCGGACCCCGCCTACAGAAGAACCGCATTTATACGCGTCCAGCCGTGGTTGCCCCCTCGTGGAGCGGTTCGGGAGTGCCTTCCAAACCGGGCATTTGAACAAACGGCCGGGAAGCTCGGCGAGAGAGCGCGGCCTTCCTCATCCGTGATCCGTGGGCCCCAACCGCGGAGCGATCCGAGCACTCCTCACGCGCTCCCATTCCCATCTCACAGAGCCCAACCCGTCCCGCGATCCGTTCACGACGCTTCCTCATCCGCGCCATCCGCAACATCCGCGGTCAAAAACGCGGAGACCTTCGAAAACGCCTTCGGCCGTCGCACCCGCCGCATGATCCGCGGCGGGCTTGCCCGCCGTAGCCTCGGCGTAGGCGGGCGGCCGCGGCTGCACCCAATCCCATTCGTGTCCCTTGGTGTCCATTCGTGGTTGGTCAGAATCCGTGTCGATCCGTGTCCATCCGTGGTTGCCCCCTCGTGGAGCGGTTCGGAAACGCCTCTCGACCCCAAATGCGGTGGAGCCGCGCTGGGCAGAAGCGGGCTTCAAAGCGGCCGCAGCCGCACGGTGAGCGAGTCGTAGCCGTTGATCCGCTGGTAAGACGCCTCGCGCTCGATGTGCTCGACGGCCTCGAGAATCTCGACGCCGGCCACGCGCTCGATGAGCGCCTGGAGGAAAGTCCGAGTGATCAGCCGCGCGTGCGGGGCACCGAGGCAAAGGTGCGTACCGAAGCCGAACGAGAGGTGCGGGTTCGGTTTCCGATCGAGCCGGATTTCGTCCGGCGCCTCGAAAACCGTCTCGTCGAAGTTGGCCGCCGCCCACGCCAATGAGACGCGGCCGTCGGGCGGGACTTGTTCCCCGTTCACCTCGGCTCCCGCCGGGCAGACGCGCCCGATGTGCGTGAGCGGCATGAAGTACCGGAAGAATTCCTCGCTCGCGTGCGTGATGCGCCGCGGATCCGCGCGCAGGAAGGCGAGCGAATCCGGATTCCGCCCGAAGTGCGCGAGGATGTTGGCGAGCGTGTGGATGATCGTGTCGCGACCGCCCGCAAAGGTGAGGTTGGCGAAACCCATCATCTCCTCCCGCGTGAGCGGACGCCCCCGGAACGTCGCCCGCGTGAGCGCACTGAAGAAGTCACCGCCCGGATTCGCCGCCGCCGCGTCGAACTTCGCCCGCAGGTAGTCCTCCAGCACCGTGCCCTTCTTGAATTCACCACCTGTGACCTTGAACACGTGGATACCCCAGCCGATCCAGATGTCAGCCTCGCTCTCCGGCACGTTGAGCAGGTGCGTCAGCGCCCGCGACTGAACCGGCAACGCAAAGTCGGCCACCACCTCGAACGAGTCGCGCGACAGCACGCTGGAGAGCATGCCCCCGATCAACGCCTCCACCCGCGCGATCACGTCCGGCCGCTTCGCCCTCTGGAAAAAGGGCTCCACGATGGCGCGGTAGTCGGTGTGCTCCGGCGGATTGGTCTCGATCGGCAGCTGCCGCATCGAGCGCACCGCCTCCTCCGACGGGATGGGCACCCGAAAGGGGGCGTCGGAACTGAACGTCCGCCAGTCGCGCGCCGCCTCCCGCACGTCCGCGTGCCGTAGGATCATCGGCACCGCCTCGCCTTGGAAAGGGCACCGCAGCACGCCCTTGTCCTTGCGGGCGTCACGGAAGGGGTCGCGAGAGGGGTGTTCTTCAGCCATCCTCGCCAGCATCCAATCAGCCCCACCGCTGGCAAGACCGCGGGACCGGACTGCCGTCCCCTTCTCCCCGGGAAGGTTTCCGCCTCCCGACGGCCAAATTCACGCTTGCTTCCACCCCTCGCGACCGGTGTTTTGACCGGCTCCCCTCTCGGGGAACGTCAAGTCAACCACAACCCAACACAACAACCTCGATCGCAAGGCGGCCCTCCGGCCGACCTGTGTGTCAAAGGATACATCAGATCACCATGAACCTAAGCATCACGCCCAAGGACCTCCTCGACGCCGGCGTCCACTTCGGACACCAGACCAAGCGCTGGAACCCCCGTTCCAAGCCTTTCATCTACGACCACCGTCAAGGGGTCACCATCATCGACCTGGGCAAGACCCATGAGGCGCTCGTCAAGGCCTGCAATTTCGTCGAGGAACTCGTGGGGAACGGCGGCAACGTCCTCTTCGTCGGCACCAAGCGTCAGGCCCGCGAAATCGTCCGCGAGGCCGCCACCTCCACCAACATGCCGATGTGCGTGGATCGCTGGCTGGGTGGCACGCTCACCAATTACGAGACCGTCAAGCGCTCCATCGCCAAGTACAAGAAGTACCAGGCCATGGAGACCAGCGGAGAGCTCTCCAAGCTCCCCCGCAAGGAGGAGTCAGCCATCAAGCGCGAGATGACGCGCATGCAGAAGAATTTCAGCGGCGTCGCCGACATGGGCGGCCTGCCTTCGGCCCTCTTCGTGGTCGACGTCAGCCACCACAAGATCGCCGTCGCCGAGGCCGCCCGCTGCGGTATCCCGTGCCTCGCGATCGTCGACACCAATTCCGACCCGAGCACCGTCTCCCACCCGATCCCGGGCAATGACGACGCCGTGAAGTCGATCCGCATCCTGGTCGAGGCCGTGACCTCCGCGATCCAGAGCGGTCTGGCCCAGCGCGACACCCGCCGCGCCCAGCGCGGCGCCGCCGACCTCAAGGCCGCGACCGACGCCGCCGCCGTCGCGGCCGGCGAGGTGGACCTTTCCAAGGTCGAGCTGCCCCCGGAGGTCGCCGCCGAGGTCGTCGAAGGTGAAGCCGAGGCCGCTCCCGCGCCCGGCGCCGCCGCGAAGAAGCGCCCCACCCGCGCCAAGCGCCCCGCCGTCAAGGCCGAGTAAGCCCCCTGGGGAAGCGATTCCATGAGCAACACACCCATCACCGCCCAGGCAGTCGCCAGCCTCCGCGAGACGACCGGCGCCGGCCTGCTCGATTGCAAGAAGGCCCTCGCCGAGTCCAACGGCAACGTCGAGGAAGCCATCACGATCCTTCGCAAGAAGGGCGCGGCATCCGCGGCCAAGAAGGCCGATCGCCTAACCAAGGAAGGGACGATCGAGAGCTACATCCATGTCGGCGGCAAAGTCGGCGTCCTGATCGAGGTCAATTGCGAGACCGACTTCGTCGCCCGCAACGAGGCGTTCCGCGCCTTCGTGAAGGACCTCTGCCTGCAGATCGCCGCCGCCAGCCCGCTGTACGTGAGCCGCGCCGAAGTGCCCGAGGCCGACCTGGCCAAGGAGCGCGACATCGCCGCCGCGCAGGTGCAGGGCAAACCGCCCGCGGCCGTGCAGAAGATCGTCGAGGGCAAGCTCGAGAAGTACTACTCCACCGTCTGCCTGCTCGATCAGCCGTTCGTGAAGCTGCCCGAGAAGGCCGTGAAGGACATGCTCACCGAGCAGGTCACCAAAATCGGCGAGAACATCCAGGTGCGCCGCTTCGTGCGCTTCCAGGTAGGCTCCTGATCCGGGATCAACCTTTCGGGCGCCCTTCCCCCGCGGGAGGGCGCCCTTTTTATTTTCCGGACTCCAGGTATTCCTGCGCCAGGCCCGTTCGGGTTTGAGCCGACCGCGGCGCTGGGATTTGTTTCCCCGCACATGAAGCACGCCGCCCCGCCGCCGCCCGTCGCCCTGCGGGTCACCCGCGGCCAGATCGTTCGTCGTGGACTCACCCATCGCTGCCCCAACTGTGGCGCCCGCTCGCTGTTCCGCGAGGACGCCTGGTTCCGGCTGCACGCGGAGTGCCGCGACTGCGGCTTCGCCTTTGAGCGAGGCAACGATGAGGGGTTCTTCCTCGGATCGATGTCGCTGAACTATGGCGTCACGCTGGTGGGCTTCCTTCTGCCAGTGGCCCTGCTCGCCTTCTTCGGCGTCATCAGCGGCCGCGTGGCGGTCGTAATGGCCGTGGCCGGCGCCGTGATTTTTCCGATGCTGTTCTACCGCTCGTCGCGAAGCTGGTGGCTGATGAACTACTACTTTTTCCTCCCCCACCACCTGCCCGCCAACGGCGGCACCGGCCGCGCCGGCGGCGACGCCAACACCTAGGGCGCGTGCGCCCCGCATCGGCCAACTTTCTGCTTCCGTTTTCCCCGGCCGCCCGTACCACTCTCCGCTCCTGGTTCGGAGAGGTGGCAGAGTGGTCTATCGTACCTGACTCGAAATCAGGCGTGCCCGAAAGGGTACCGTGGGTTCGAATCCCACCCTCTCCGCCAGCCTCCGCCGAGCCTACGGCTGGCAGGCCGAATCTACCGGCAGACGTTCGTCAGCCATCAAAAGGTGAAACAAGCCTGCGGAGGCTGCCCACCGAAGGCTCGGCGAAGGCGGGCTTTTATCTCCGACCTAGTCGCTGGCCACGTTCCTGCGCACCGACTCCCGCCGACACGCTACCCCGATATTCGGGTATTCCGTAAACCTGCCCCCACAAACCCGCTTCAATGTGCGGATCTCCACCAAAGTTTCGGGACAGCCGTAATTTGATGGTTGGTAGTTGGAATAGACTAGCCGCGCTGGGCGATGACGCGGAGGCGGGT
>JBEGJD010000540.1:0-5465 GCA_041184765.1 Verrucomicrobiota bacterium
AGATCCCGCCGGACGTGCGGGCCGATTGGTGGGACCCGTTCGCGGACCACCTGGCGCACGAGCGCCGGTATTCGCCGCACACCGTGCGCAATTACCGTCAGGCCTTCGCGGACTTTCACCGTTGGCTGTCGGATCCGGCGGTCGATCTCTGGGCGCGCGGCCTTGGCGCGCTGACGTCGCGCGACATGCGGGACTTCGTGATCGAGGCGCAGCGCCGCTTCGACCGCCGCACGCTCCACAATCATGTCTCGGGCCTGCGGAGTTTTTTCCGGTACTGGATGCGCCAAGGGCGGCTCTCGCGTGACCCTTTCCTGGGTGTCCCGTTGCCCAAGCAGGAGAAACGTCTTCCGCAGTTTTTGACCGAAGATCAGATGCGGGCGTTGCTCGCGGCACCGGAGAAGTTGCGCGCCGAGGGAAAACTGGACGCCCACACCGCTTGGCGGGACCGCCTGGCGATGGAGCTGCTCTACGGCGGCGGGCTGCGCGTGAGCGAACTGGCAGGCCTCTCCCACGGTGCCATTGATTTTCCGGGCGGCGTGGCGCGGGTGTTGGGCAAGGGACGCAAAGAACGACTTTGCCCGCTAGGCCGGGTGGCGCTGGAGGTCCTCCGTAAATTCCGCACCGAGTTCACTCCGGGCGCGGGGCTAGCGTCACCCGTTCTGGTCAACCGCGACGGCCGCCCGACCTCGGTGCGCGAGGTGCAGCTGATGTTGAAACGTCATCTCGCCGCGGCCGGGCTGCCGCCCGATCTCACCCCGCACAAGCTGCGCCACAGCTACGCGACCCACCTGCTGAACGCGGGCGCCGACCTGCGCCTCGTGCAGGAATTGCTCGGCCACGCGCAGCTTTCCACGACGCAGGTCTACACGCACGTGAGCATGGCGCGTCTGCGCGAGGTGCACGCGAAGGCGCATCCGCGGGCGTGAGCCGTGCCGTTGCGCCGCCCTTTTGGTGTGGGTTAGCGGGCCGAAGTCTTTCTCGGTGATCTCCGTTTGTTCCTGTGGGACGGATCTGAACAGGAGGTGACGGAGATCGCTGAGAGGAATCCTCCCGACGCCGCGCCGATGTAGCCGAGGCTGTTTGCCTCGGATGAGGTGAAGACTGCTGCTCCCTTCAGCGTTGGCTTCAGAACATGGGAAATTTTTGAAGACGATCAATGGTCCATGATTGCTTCGGCGGGTCAGCAAGGGCCGCCGGGCTCTCTCTGGGGCAAACGTAGCTTTTCCGGCCTCAGTGAGGAGCGTTGTTGCGGGAGATCCGAACTACTATCCCCGAGGTTGCTGTTTTCCGGCGTGCCTTTTTAAGCGGCGACCTCGTCGAGCCGGCTTGGTTTTGGTCCGCTCGTTTTTTCCGTTTGGTGAGGAGAATGCGGGAACCCGATGGCACAGGACCCGGGTCTGGCTAAATCAGGAGCTCAGGATTTCATCCGATGTCGGTCCGATCCTTGGAAACGATTTCAGGAGGGTCGATCCGATGGCGGAGTGGGCTGGCTTTGCGAGGGAGGCCGCTCGTACAAATACAGCCTTCTTGCGGCCCGATCCCGTGACGGCTCGCATCGGCCCCAACCCCAGTCTGAGCATGCCCCAATACTTTCTGGTCCTTCATCTGTCCGTCCGGAATCACTTCACTCGCAGCCGGCGGAGTTCGTCCCTTTTCCGCCACGGCTCGGCGCTGCTGTTAGCAGCGGCGGCCATGCTTCGACCCCTTCCCGCCCAAGCGCCAGCCAACCCTTCACCGACGGGTGGCCGGGAGGTCGTCGAACTCTCCCCGTTCACCGTACAGGGCACGGAGGACGTGGGTTATCTGGCACGCGCCTCGCTCGCCGGGACCCGGCTGAGCCAGCCGCTGGCGGACATCGCCGCGCAGGTTTCCGTCTTCACCCGGGAAATGCTCGAGGATCTCGCGGTGACCAGCATCGACCAGGCGTTCATGTACTCGACCAACGTCGACACTTTCTCCGAGGGCTTTGTCGAGGAGGGCG
Organism: Verrucomicrobiota bacterium; assembly: GCA_041184765.1. Lineage (GTDB taxonomy): Bacteria > Verrucomicrobiota > Verrucomicrobiia > Opitutales > Opitutaceae > ER46. The sequence continues at coordinate 1,982 of JBEGJD010000540.1, forward strand.
GCGACAACGGCGCGACCCGCGGCTCCGTCTTCCTCGGTAATGGCAACCGTTCCCGCGGCGTCGGTGTGCTGACGAACACGCGGGAGTTCTTTACGTCCAGCTTTGCCACCGACACCTACAACTCCGAGCGCTTCACGGTCGCCAGCGGGCCCAACTCACTGCTGTTCGGCCTCGGCAGCCCGGCCGGCGTGGTCGACACCTCGCTCAAACGCGCCGGCTTCCGTGACCGTTACGCGGCCGAGGTGCGGTACGACAACTGGACCGGCCATCGCAGCGAGGTGGATATCAACCGCGTCGTGGCGCAACGCCGCCTCGCGCTGCGGATCACGGGCCTCTGGGCCGACGCGCGGGGCTTCCTTGCTGGAACCACCGATGAGAACAAGCGGCTTTACGGCACCGTGACCTTCCGTCCGTGGAGCAACACGGAGGTGCGTGTCGCCGGCGAGCGGATCTGGCGCGAGGCCTCCCTGGCCTCGATGATCCTACCCCGCGACCAGATCACCCCTTGGTGGGATGCCGGGCGCAGGGGCTTCAACAACGCCGCCGTCACGACCCGTGCCCAGGTGGCCACGCAGATCGCCGCGCAGGGGCAGGGATCCCTTCTTACCCCAACGACATCCCGCCTCGCGGCCTACGTCTGGGGAGGTTCCGGGGCCAACGCGGGCTCGTACCTCGACCTGAACCTCCAGGCCACCACGCAGGAACCGCGCCTGCAGCCGGGTGTGAGGCTGCAGGATCAGGCGCTACCGCCTTGGAGCATCCTGCGGCCCGAGATCGTGGATCCGCGTTTCAATGCGTTCGGCGGCGGCATGGCGGTGCGGCATCAGGGAGGCATTGTGAACGCCGCCGTCGAGCAGCGTCTGCTCCCGAACCTGTCGGTTGAGGTCGCCGCCATGAGCGAGCGCTTCACGGAGAAGAAGGGCAGTTTCTGGCGGCCCGACATCCTCAACATCCAGGCCGATCCCAATCTCTTCCTCGGCGACGGGAGGCCGAATCCCGACTTCGGCCGCCTCTTCGTGCAGACCGATGCGTATGGCGCGCGGAGCTTCGTCAACCAGCGCGATGTCCGGGCCACCGTGGCTTGGTCGCCCGATTTCACTCGCCGGTCGGGCTGGCTGCGCCACCTCGGCCGCTACTCCGTGGCGGGTCTTTTCGAGGTCTGGAACTCGGAGAACAAGGCGCAGAACTTTCGCCTCAGCACCTACGACCAGCAGAGCTGGATGACGGCGGCCCAGTACAACAACGGGCTCGTCGCCGACCGTCTCCTGGCGGTCCGCTACTACCTCGGTAACTCCAGCCAGCGCACGCGGCCCGGCTTTGCCTCGGGCATCATCGACTTCAAGGAGCCGGTGAAGGTCAGCCTCCCGGACGGCCGGACTCTCTCCTACAGCATGTGGGATGGTCCGGGCGCCTTCGGCAGTCCCGGCGGCAGCCGGCAGCGGACCGCCTCGAAGGTCCTCAGCACCCGGGGGTCCTATCTCGCCGACCGCCTCGTGATCTACGGCGGCTTCCGCGAGGACGACGTGCGCCGCGCGCAGTCCCTTACCGCCGAGAGTGTGGCGCGCCAGCCGTGGACGCTGAACACCGGCGCCGTGAGCGCGCTCGGGCCCTACCGGAACATGGACCGGACGCAGTACGTCGACTGGGACTTCGCCGAGACCGGCCGCTCCTTCAACTGGGGAGCGGTGCTTCGGTTGCGGAAATGGTTCCAATTGCATTACTCGGAGTCCGAAAACTTCGCCGTTCAGCCCTCGACCTCCTTCACCCCGTTTGGCGTGCCGATCCCCGGCGCCAACGGCGTCGGCCGGGATTACGGCTTCAGCATCCACCTCGACGACAGCCGGCTGATGCTGCGGGTGAACCGATGGAGCACCGATGTCATCAACGGCAGCCCCACCAACGTCGTCATCGGCCAGATCCGCGATTACCCGCAGTCGATCGAGAATCGCATTTTGGTCGTCGCCCCGGAGATCAAGCCGCTCGGGATGGATCTGGCCCGGTATCACCCTTTTGACTACCAAGTCACCAACACCCGGGCCAGCGAGGGCCTCGACCTCGAGCTGATCGCCAATCCCACGCCGGACTGGCGCGCGCTGTTCAGCGCCGGCCGCCAGGTCTCGCGGCTGAATCTCGACAACACCTGGTTTGACTGGGTGGAGCAGCGCCTGCCCGTGTGGAAGACGTTCGGCCGGGGATGGGACATCGAGACGATCAACGAGACCAGTTCGGAAACCATCCGCGCCCGCTACAACCAATGGGTCGCCATCGCCCGCGACCCTTTGAAAGCGAGCAACGGGGAGATCGCCGACAGCCAGCGGAAGTGGCGCGCCAACGTGGTGCTCTCACGACAGTTCCGCGCCGGACTCCTGCGCGGGCTGACCCTCGGCGGCGGCGCCCGCTACCGGTGCGCGGCCTACGTCGGTTATCCGGTGACCAAGCTGACCGGCGGTCAGGAGATCCTCGACATCGCCCGGCCGATCCAGGGCGATGCCGAGTTTTACGTCGACGCGTTCGCGCGGTACGTGTTCCGCCGCATCCCGTGGCTGAGCGAGCGCGTCCGCCTGCAGGCGCAGATCAACGCGCGAAACTTGCTCGATGCCGGCGGCTTCAATCTGGTCGAGGTCAAGGGCGACGGTAGTCCCAAGGTCTATCGTCACATGACGCCGCGGCAGCTGATTTTCGCCCTCAAAGCCTCGCTTTGATCCAGCCCGTGGCAACACACCCCGCCGCACTCGTCCGCGGCACCTGACTTTCCGTCACTCCCATGCTCCTCCGCTTCCGTTTCCGCATCCTGACCGCCAGCGTTACCGTGGCTCTCCTCGGCGTCACCGTCGTGCACGGAGCGGCCGCGGCGGCTGCTCCCGGCCGGCGGCCGCTGAATGTTCTTTTTCTGATCGTCGACGATCTCACGACGACCCTCAGCTGCTATGGCGACCGCGCCGCGCGTACGCCACACATGGACGCCTTGGCCGCCCGCGGGGTGCGCTTTGACCGCGCCTATACGCAGTTCGCGCTCTGCAATCCCTCGCGCTCGTCGTTTCTCACCGGCTGCTATCCCGAGCGCACCCAGGTCTACGACCTCACCACGCCGTTCCGTCGCGCGGTGCCCGAAGCGGTCACGCTGCCGCAACTCTTCAGCGGGGCCGGCTACCGTACGGGCCGCATCGGGAAGGTTTTCCACGTGCCTGACCCGGAGACCAGGAATGACATCCAGAAAGCTTCGCCGCTGGCCCGGGACCAGGCGATCCTCGAGGAGGCCAAGCTGGCCGCCGCGAGCGAGGGCGACCTTTCCGACCCGCCGCGGATCCGCGGCAAGAGCCGCAAGTACAACCGCAACTATGCGGCCTCCCGCCGGCCGGACAGCGCCTTCACGGACCACCAGATCGCGGAGGATGCCCTCGCCGCGCTCGAATCGTTCAAAGACCAGCCGTTCTTCCTCGCCGTCGGATTCATCCGCCCGCACACGCCCTACGTCGCGCCGCAG
>JBEGJD010000541.1:0-3073 GCA_041184765.1 Verrucomicrobiota bacterium
GGACCTGGACTCGCGTGAAGAGGTTCTGGTATTCGAGCATGCGCGTCTCCCGTTAGCGCCAGATGGGCAGGTTGAGCCACCAGCCCCACCATTCCGGCCACCCCTTCGTCCAGAACGGCCCTGAGATCACGATGCAGATCGCGCTCCAGAGGCCCGCGTTCAGGGCGAGGAAGAGACCGAGGCGATGGATGCCGATCGCGCCGATGGAATAGCCGAGGAAATCGCGGAAGAACACGTTCTCGTGTTCGCTCGTCTTCACCGGCTCCCCCTTCTTCGGGTTCGTCACCGAGAGGATGAGCGACCCGTGCATCGCGAGCGCGAGCGTCGTCGTGAAGAAGAACGTGATCGCGATCATGTGCGCCGGATTGTAGTGGAAGTGCAGGTACTGGTACCCGACGTTCGACACCCAATCGAGGTGCGAGAAGATCCCATAGGGGAAGCCATGTCCCCACGCGCCAAGGAGGACGGGGCGGATCACCACGAGGGTGATGTACGCGAACACCGCCATCCCGTACGCCCAGGGGATATGCATCCCCATGCCGAGCTTCCGGCTGATCTCTGCCTGCCGGAGCGCCCAGGACAGGAACGCCCCGACCGCACAGAAGGTGATCATCTGCCAGAGGCCGCCCTCGGCCAGCGGCGCGAGCCCGAGCCCGTACTTCAGGTCAGGCGGCGCGATGTTGATCTGCCAGAGGTTCCACGTCGGCCCGATGGCCGCTCCGTAGATGATGAGCAGCGTCCCGAGCAGGGTACAGAAGATCGTGGTGACGCCGAAGAAGCCGACGTAGAACGGCCCGAACCAGAAGTCGAACAGGTCCCCGCCGAGCAACGTCCCTCCGCGCACCCGGTACTTCTTTTCGAAACTGAGCATCGCCATCGCGAAAGTCTCCAATGAGGGCGCCTGTGCGTTTCACGCCGGCAGACGCGACCGGCGGTGGGCGCCGATGGGGGGATCGAGGCGACGCATCGCCTCGACCCCGCGCCACCGGTCCCGGGACCTGCTTACCGGCCCGCGGGCAGCGGCGCCATCTCGGCGGCGGTGACCGGGGCCGAGGCCGCCACCGGCGCCTGATCCGCCGTCAGCGTCCCGTTCTCGATCCACGTGTACCGGCTCGAGCTGAGCAGGATGAAGTGGATCAACAGCGCCAGCACGCCGATGAAGCCCGTCAGGGCCACCATCACGCGGCGGGGGTCGAACATCAACCAAATGCGGTGCATACCTGAACTCCTGTGGAAAGAAGGGGTCCCGACCGAGCACGCTGGGCGGACGTCCGGGGGAACATCCAGACCCAGGTGACTCGATCGAGCGACGGGTTGGTCAGCGAACCGCCGACGCTACCGCGCTCGCGTTGTACTTCGCCTTCAGCGTCTTCGGCCAGCCGAGCTGCCCGAACGCGAAGATGTGCATGACGAGCACGGCACCGACGACGAAGGTGCCGAAGCCCATCAGGGCCTCACGCGGCTGAAGCCCAATCCAGACTCTGTGCATGGTGTAGCCTCCTCAAAGGGTGTGGGTGACCTGGATCAGAACCAGGGACGCCAGGACCACGCGAGGAAATGCGCCACCACTGCGACGGCGAACCACGCCAGCGTGCCGGCCATGAACTGGCCGTGGAACCGCCGGGCATCGTCTTCCGTCATCCCATTGTTGCTCATACGCCACCTCCAAGTGGGTATAAGGGGTTCCCGCGAATACCCGCGCGGTACCGGGGGGGGGAGATGGACTCATTCGAGCCCTGTCCGTTCGTTGCGACCGGAGTCGCCAAAACCGTATCGATCGCTCGTACCCTCACGCGCCGACCCCCTGTAGGGACCGACGCGAGGCGAGCACGTGATCGCGTGTCACCACCGTATCACCGAGGCCGCGCGCATCCTGCTCCGCCGCATCCCGCAACCGCTTCGCGGCCGAGATCCGGATCAGGATCGGCTGGCCCTCCACCAACTCGTCGAACAGCGCCTTCGCCTCATCCGCCCACGCCATCTCCCGCGCGAGGCGCGACGGCGTCGCATCGACCTTGTCGAGATCGGTCCCTAGCGGGAGGATGTGGAAGAGCGCATCGAACAGCGCGTTGCAGACCTCCTGCACCAGGTAGGTCGCGCCGGCATAGCCCATGAACGGGGTGCCGGTGTGGCGACGGATGATCGCGCCCGGGAAGGACGCGGGGAGGTACATCCCACGCCCGCCTGCCTCCGCGAGATACATCCGCTCGTTGTAGCTGCCGAAGAGGATCAGCGGCGGCTTCTCCTTCACCAGCCGACGGACCTCGTCGTTCTTGGTCTTCTCGCCCGCTTTCCGCGCCACGGCGAAGGTGCACGGCAGCCCAAGCTCGTCTTCGAGGAAGTGCCGGACACCACGCGTGTACGTCTCGTTCGCGACAATCGCGAAGCTCGCGGTGCCGAAGAAGTCCTGCGTCACCGACCGCCAGAGATCCCAGACGGGCTTGAGGGTCGTGTGCTTCTCGCGTTCGATGAACGGCTCCGGATCCAACCCGAGGAGCTCGCCCAACGTGCGCAGGAACTTGGTCGTCGAATGCAGGCCGATCGGGGCCTGGAGATATGGCATCTCCAGCGCCTCGCAGAGCATCCGGCCGAACTCGCGGTACATGCAGATGTTCACATCGGCATCCACGAGACGCGGCACATCCTGCAGATGGCTGCCGAGCGGGAAGGCGAGATTCACCTCGGCGCCGATCCCCTCGACCAGCCGGCGGATCTCGTGCAGGTCGCTCGCCGTGTTGAACGTCCCGTAGATCGGCCCGATGATGTTCACGCGGGGCTTCGCCCCCGGCGCCCGCTCGGTCGCCTTGGGACGTACGCCCTTCTTGAGTCCGTACTCGGTCCAGAGCCAGAACAGCGCGCGATTGGCGCTCTGCCACTGGTCCTCGTCGATCGTGCGCGGGAGGAACCGCTGAATCCCCGTCCCCTCCGGCGTCACCCCGCCACCGATCATCTCGGCGATCGAGCCCGTGACGACGACGCTCGGCAGCTCAGGGTCGAGCGTCCCATGCGCGCGCTTCATGTTCGCTTCCGTCCCTTCGCGCCCGAGCTGCTCCTCCGCGAGCCCCGTGACCAC